>JBKJXG010000103.1:0-7409 GCA_046716525.1 Solirubrobacterales bacterium | reverse complement strand
ACCTGAAGAGCTTCATCCCCTTCGTCAGCGACGCAGACCACGACATCGGCCTCCTCGGCCTCGACCGCTCGATGTTCTTCGGCAACGACCCGGCGACGATCATGCACTCGATCTTCGGCACCGGGATCTCGGCCGAGTTGCTCTCGATGGTCTACCTCGCCTTTCTCACCTTCGTCCCGGTATCGCTCGGCGTCGCCCTGATCTGGTCGTCGAACCTGCGCGCCGGCCTTTGGTACGTGACGACGCTCTCGCTCTGCTGGCTGTTCGGTGCCGCGAGCTACTTCATGTTCCCCGCCCAAGGACCCGTCTACGCGCAGCCCGGCCTCTACTCCAACCTGCCCGAGACGGGCGTGAGCCGGTTGCAGGAAACGCTCGCCGAACACCGGCTCGAGGTCCTCGCCGGCCCGAATGCGACGGAGGCGGTTCAGAGCGTCGCGGCCTTTGCCTCGCTTCACATCGCGGTGGTCTTCGCCGCAGCCTTGATAGCGCAGCTGCTCAAGGGACCGCGCTTCTTACGGATCGGCCTCTGGAGCATGCTCGCGCTGACGGGTGTGGCGACGATCTATTTCGGCTGGCACTACCTGATCGACGACGTCGCCGGCTTGGCGATCGGCGCGAGCGCAGTCGCGCTGGGTGCCCTGGCCTGCGGATATGAGCTGCACCTGCCCGCTTGGCTGCGCACCGCGCGTCACAGCAGGGCGACGGCGACGTAGTACCCCGCGACGACCGCGAACAGGACAGCGTCGATGCGGTCGAGTACGCCGCCGTGGGGGCCGAGTAGCGCGCCGCTGTCCTTGACCTCGGCATCGCGTTTGACCAGCGATTCGAAGAGGTCGCCTGCGGGCGCCGCCAGCGCCGCGGCGAGCCCGATCAGGGCGGCGTCGAGCGCATCGAGCCACGGCTGAAAGGCGACGGCGGCGATTACCGGCGCGGCCACGCCTACGACTACCCCGGCGAACAGACCTTCGATCGTCTTCTTCGGCGAGATCGTCGGGGCGAGCCGACGCCGGCCGTAAAGGCTGCCGAAGATGTGCGCCGCGGTGTCGCCGATGAACACGGCGAGAAGAACGGCGATCAGCAGACCGCCGCCATGTGGCAGTTCGCGGATGAGCACGGCGTGGGTCACCCCCAGGCCGACCCAGACGAGGGCGAAGACGGCGAGTCCGATCGCACGCGAGCGCCGACCCGCCGCCGGCGGCAGCGCGAGCGCAGCCGCGAAGATCAACACGACGGCGCCCGCGAGCACCCCGGGCACCGCAGCGCGACCTTCGAGCAGGGCAGCGATGGCGAGCGCCACGAGCGCTGCGGCGCTCACCCAAGCCACTCGCGGCGCCACGCCGAGCATGCGACAGGCCTCGAGCAAGGCGCCGACGCCGATCGCCGCCACGCCGGCGGTGAAGACGCCACCACCGACCGCGATCAAGGTGATCGCCACCGCAGCCAGCGGGATCGCGAAGGCGATCCGAGCCGGGAGGTCTGCCAGCCGTCCCTGGCGCGGGCCCATGGCGGTGTGCACAGGCGCAGGCTATTGCGCCGCGGCCACAGGTGCGCTCAACGCCGGGTCAGCCATACTTCTGGACGGCCACTGCACGGCGCGAGCTGAGCACAGCGGCTGCGATCACTCATGAACCCTTCACAGTCTGCGACAGCCAGCGCGCGCGCGCGATCGGTAACGGCGGCGAGCCCTCCGGACGCTCATGATCTCGCCTGCGTCCTGCACCTGCACTCGACCTACTCCGACGGCACGGCGTCGGTCGACGAAATCGTCGAAGCAGCGCGGGCGACTGATACCGACGTCGTCCTGCTCACAGACCACGACACGCTCGGCGCCCGCGACGACGGCTGCGAGGGGTGGCACGGCGACGTGCTGCTGCTGGTCGGAGTCGAGGTATCCCCGAACGGCGGGCATTTTCTCGCCTTCGGTATCGACGAAACGCCCTCCAAGGCCGGCGGCGAGGCGAGCATTCCCGAGGCGGTCGCAGCGCTCGGAGGCTTCGGCTTCGCCGCGCACCCCTTCTCGGCCGGATCGAGGATGGCTGAGCGCCTGCGGCTGACAAAGCGCATGGGTCGCCCGCACGGCTGGCCGGCCGAGCTTCGCGGCGGCCTTGCGGGAATCGAGCTCTGGAGCCTGACCACAGACGCCGCCGAGGCGTGGCGCCATCCGCTCGAAGCGTTCGCCTACATGCGCCATCCTGAGCGCCACCTCGCCGGTCCTCCCGCTCATCATCTCGAGGCCTGGGACGAGCTCTGCGCGGCTGGCAGGGTCGTGGCCGTCGGTGGTCTCGACACCCATCAGCACGGGTTTCGGGTTCGCGGCAGGATGTTCACGCCGATGCCCAACGAGCGCTACTTCGGCCTCCTGCGTACCTACGCGCTCTGCGATCAGCCTCCGAGCCGCGATCTCGCCACCGACTCCGCCGCGGTGCTGGAGTCACTGCGCGAGGGGCGGTGCTACCTCGGCATCGACGGGATCGCACCCGCTCGGGGGTTTCGCTATTGGGCCGAGAGCGCGGACGACGTCGTCGTCATGGGCTCCGAACGCACAGCCGGTGACTGGGCGCTGAGGGCCGTGCTCCCGCACGACGCCGAGACCACACTGCTGCGCGACGGACATGCCGTTGCTCGCTCTCGAGGTCGCGGGTTCGAGCATCGAACCAGCGAGCCCGGCGTGTACCGGATCGAGGCGAAGTTGGAGATCCACGGCCGGGTTCGGCCGTGGATCTACTCGAACCCGATCTACCTGCGCTAGACGTAAGCCGCAATGGCGCGGAGCAATCGTCGCTAGGCAAGGACGCAGGGAGCGCCGCGTGCTGCGCACACAAGCGACCGAGGACACCGCCTGGCGACGATTGGGCCCGCCATTAGACAGCGGCGGGGGCCGTCTCCGACTCCTTGGCGGCGGCGGTGTTCTGCGTGTTCACCGACTCCGGCAGCGGCTCGTTGACGTTTCGGCCCATCAGCACTTCCTTGGCGATCACGAGGCGCTGGATCTGGGAGGTGCCTTCGTAAAGCTGCATGATCTTGGCGTCGCGCATCAGCTTCTCGACCGGGTAGTCCTTGATGAAGCCGTAGCCACCGTAGACCTGGACGGCGTCGACGGTGATCTCCATCGCCGAGTCGGCGGCGAAGCGCTTGGCGTGCGAGCAGGCGAGGGTGTTGCGGATCCCCTGATCGAGCAGCGCGGCTGACTGCCAGGTGAGCAGACGCCCTGCCTCGACCTTCGTCGCCATGTCGGCGATCATGAACGAGACCGCCTGGTGCATCGCGATCGGGACGCCGAACTGCACCCGCTCCTTCGAGTACTCGCAGGCGAACTCGAACGCGGCCCGGCCGATGCCGACCGCCATCGCGGCGACGCCGGGACGGGTGCGATCGAGCGTCATCATCGCGAGCTTGAAGCCCTTGTTCTCCTCGCCGAGCAGGTTCGCCTCGGGGATCTCGGTCTCGTTGAAGACCACCGTTGCGGTGTTCGAGGCGCGCTGGCCGAGCTTGTCCTCCTTCTTGTCGATCGTGACCGTGTCGTCGCGGGGAACGACGAAGGCGGAGATGCCGCGATGGCCGGCGTCCTTGTCGGTCTTCGCATAGACCGTGTACCAGTCGGCGTGGCTGCCGTTGGTGATGAAGCACTTGGAGCCGTTGAGCACCCATTTGTCGCCGACCTTCTTCGCGGTCGTCTTCATCCCGGAGACGTCGGAGCCCGCGTCGGGCTCGGTCAAACAGAAGGAAGCAAGCTTCGGCTCCTCGGCGAGCATGCCGAGATACTCGGCCTTGACCTCGTCGGTGCCGCCGATCGCGACGGGCGCCGCGGCGAGGCCGTTGGCCGCAAGCGAGGTCCCGATCCCCGAGCAACCCCAGCCGAACTCCTCCTCGATCAAGCAACCCGAGAGGTAGTCGAGGCCGGGCCCGCCGTACTCCTCCGACAGGTGAGTGTTCATCAACCCGACCTCCCAGGCCTTCTGGATGATCTCCTGGGGCCAGGTGCTCTCCTTGTCGTAGTCCCAGGCGACCTTGCGGATCTCCTTCTCGGCGAAGTTGTGGGCGAGCTCGCGGAGGTCCTTTTGCTCGTCGGTCAGTGTGAAATCCACTGCTGCGGGGCTCCTTTGCGTTGGGGTGCGGCCCGTTCGGGTGCCGCAGAAAAGTAGCTCGATTGACTGGTCAGTCAATCCGTCCGAAAGAGTAGCCGATTGAGGACCTATTCCGTCAGTGGGCGTGATCCCAGGGGGGCGCTGGGGCCGGTGGCGCATCCGCGAGGTGTCCTAGCGGTGCCGCTGGGTGTGCGAACACCTGGCGGAATAGGTCCTAGGCTTGTGGCGTGGGCTCAATGCCTCTGGCCGTATCCAACGGCGAGATCATCCTGATCGTCTTCTTCGTCTCCGTCCCGGTGGCCGCGCTGGCGTTTGCAATCGGGGCCGGCAATGCCCTGCGCCAGGTGGGCAAGGGCGGTCTCTCAGTCGAGTTCGAAAGCGATACGGCACAGCCGCTGCGCGATTCCGGCGCCGAGTCCGCATCAGCCGAGATCCGAGAGGAGGAGCTGCGGCAGATGCTCGACGCCAAGGCCTATCGCCAGCGGGCGCGCGGCGAGACGCCGATCGACGTCGAGGCCGAGCTCGAGCGCCTGCTTGCCGAGGCGGAGTCCGCTCCTGCCCCCGCGGCCAGCGACGCTGGGCTGCGCGATGAGGTTCGCCAGCTCGTTGTCGCGCGCAACCAGCGTCGCGAGCGCCAGGGCAAGGAGCCGCTCGATGTCGAAGCCGAGGTCGCACGCCAGCTGCGGGACCTGGAGGCGCTCGGGCAGTAGGTGATAGATGACCGCACAGGTCCGCGGACAAACGGCATCAGTGAAGGGGCAAGCGCCCGGTGGTCGGCGCCGAGTCCCGTCCCGGGTAGGGATCATGAGGAGATGTTCACGACAGTCGTGAATGGATCTCCACAGGGCGCTCGCAGGACCTTCGCCCTCGTTCGAACCTGACCCCTCGCTGACAAGTAGCATTACCCGCACCCCGTGTACCATTTGGCTACGCTGCCGCGCATGACCGCTGAGGACAACGTATTCGAGCTTGAGGATCTGCTCGTCAGGCCGGGGACTTACTTCAACCCGCAGACCGAGATCGTCGTCGTCGTCGACGACTCCGCCTCGATCGGCCAGGAGGTCTTCAACATGGAGCCCTACGAGGGCGCGGACTGGGTGCGGATCACAGACGATGTGCCAGTCGACTCCGATTCCCTGGAGACCTCGATGGAGCGCTTTCAGACCGAGCATCACGGTGGCGGCCCGGTGTCCGAGGTGACTCTGGAGACCGAGCACGACGATCTCGACGCCGAGGACGACAACGTCGAGCCCGAGGCGAAAATCGACGTCGATGGCGAGCCGATCGCCGAGGAAGGCTGAAACCGCAATGAGCGACTACTCGATCGCGACCCGCGATCAGGCGATCGACTTCATGGCCGAGTACCCGGGGTTCGGCGAGATGCGCTGGTACACCGAGGCGCTCGGCTCCGAGCAGGTCTCCTTCAGCTGGCGCTCGATGCCACCGGGCACCGGCGGACGCGGCAGCTACGGGCATCGCCACCCTGGCCAGGAGGAGGTCTACCTCGTGCTCTCGGGCACGGTCACGTTCAAGATCGGCGACGAAGTCTTTGGCGCCGGACCGCTGACAGCCGTGCGCGTGTCCGGCGACGCCTTTCGCTCGGTGCACAACGACGCCGACGCCGACGCCGAGCTGGTCATCCTCTCAACTCGCCTCGACGATCCGCCGAGCGAAAAGCAAGAGGACTTCTGGCCCGAGTGACGACCGCGTCGCCGAGGAGCGCTCGCCTCGACGCCGAGATCCCCGACGACGAACGCCACCTCGAGTTCGCCGCGAGGCACTTCGCCGATCCAGCCGTCTTTCCCCGCGATCAGGTCGACGGCAATGCCGTGGTCGAGGTCGGTTGGTCGATCACGCCGCATCGGCGGCGCCAGGGTTTCGCCGCTGAAGCTGCTCGCGCATCGATCTCGTGGGGCTTCGAGGCCTGCGGCTTGGACGAGATCGTTTCGTTCACGACACCTCACAACCACGCCTCGCGAGCGGTGATGGCAGCGGTAGGTATGAGCTTCGTCGACGAGTTCGATCGCGCCGGCCTCCCCCACGTGCTCTATCGGGTCAAGAAGCCCGAGCGGACCTACGAGACCGCGACGTAGACGATGAACGCGATGAACAAGCCCGACCAGATCAGAATCGGGAAGAGCTCGAAGCGCCCACGCAAGCGCAGCGCCCAGTAGGCGACGGCGCCACCGATCAGTCCAAGAACGCCGGACAGCGTCGCGAACTTGTCCAGGTCCCAATCCGTAAGCGCCAGGCCGACGGCGATCGGGATCGTCGACTGGAACACCATCGCACCGGTGATGTTGCCGAGCGCGAGGCTGTCCTTGCCGTCCTTGACCCAGAAGAAGCTGTTCGCCTTCTCCGGCAGCTCGGTGGCCAACGGCGCCAGCACCAGCGACAGCACCAGGGGCTCGATCCCGATCTGCTCGGCGACGGTCAGCAGCTCTTCGACGAAGAGGTGGGCGCCACCGACGATCGCCCCAAGCCCGACGAACAGCTGAATCCCCACGGTGATCCCCGGCGGATTGTCCCCGGGCGTGCGATCCATGTAGAGCGGCCCGATCGTGCCCTCCTCCTGCACGTCGCCACCTCCGCGAAGCGTCTGGCGCACGTAGATCGCGTAGGCGGCGATGAACACCACCGCCAGGGGCAGGTGCAGGTCCTCGGGGACGACCAGCCCCATCGCGATTCCCGCGGCGAAGAAAACCAAGAAGAAGATCAGGTCGCGGTCGAGGGTCTCGACGTGGGCTTTGAGCTCGGTGCCCTGCTCGCGCCGCCCCTTGAAGATCAGGGCCGAGATCCCCACCAGCGCCATCGCGATCGTTGCAAGCAGGAAGGGGGCGCCGATGATCGCGCCGATCGCGACGTCCTCCGAGCCCGCGGCGCCGCCGATGATCGCGACAATCGGGATCAGCGTCTCGGGCATCGCCGTGCCCACCGCCGCCAGCACGCTGCCGGTGGCGCCCTCGCCGACCCCGAGCTTGTTGCCGGTCCACTCGATCGCGTTGGTGAACAGCAGCGCCCCGGCGAGGATCACCGCGAACGACGCCGCGAGCAGCACGTACTCCATGGTTCGCCTCTACCCGGTGCCCAGCGCGCCTAGGCGTAGAAGAAAGCGATACCGAGGATCGCGTAAAGGGCGAGCAGCTGGACGCCCTCGAACCAGTTGGATTCGCCGTCGTGGGTGATCGTGTTGGCGACCAGGATCGCGACCAGGATGCCGCCGAGCTCGAAGCCGTTGAAGACGAGCGGCATCGGCTCGGGGCCGATGAAGAAGGAGGTGATGACGAGGATCGGCGCAACGAACAGCGCGATCTGGGCGCTGGA
>JBKJXG010000102.1:0-7307 GCA_046716525.1 Solirubrobacterales bacterium | reverse complement strand
CCCCTCACTGACCCAATCCGGCGTCGCGTCGCAAGCGACGCCGGGCGTGACCGGCAAACGCCCCTTCTCAGATCTCGGTCGCCGACCAATCGCCTCCGAAGCTGTCCTCGGCGGCTCGGCTCTCGTGCTCGAGGAAGCTGCGCAGGGCGTCGAGTTCCGCGGGGTCGATCGCGTAGGTGTGCTCCTCAGCGGGGAAGGTGCGGCGGCGGACCTCGGCGGCGTACTCGCTTACGCCGCGGACCATCTCGGCTCGCACCTCGGCATAGCGCTTGACGAACTTCGCCGAATGGCCACCGAAGATCCCGAGCAGGTCGTGAAAGACGAGCACCTGGCCGTCGGTGGCGGGACCGGCACCGATGCCGATCACGGCCGCGGTCGACATCTGCGCCATCAGCACCTCGGTGACGCCGGCGGGGATCGCCTCGAAGACGACCGCGAAACAGCCGGCCGCCTGCAGCGCCAGCGCATCCTCGGCGACTCTGGCGGCGACATCGGCGGTCTTGCCCTGCGCCTTGAAGCCACCGAGCGCTGTCGCCGTCTGCGGTGTGAGCCCGACGTGGCCCATGACCGGGATACCCGAGCGGATGATCGCCCGCGCACGATCGACTGAGGCTCCACCGCGCTCGAGCTTGATCGCGTCGCACCCGGCCTCCTTGATGAAGCGCTGTGCGTTCTCGATCGCCTGCTCGTCGGAGCGCTCGTAGGAGCCGAATGGCATGTCACCGACCAGCAGCGGCGTCCTCAGCCCGCGGCGAACGGCCGCGGCCAGCATCACCATCTCCTCCATGCCGACGGGAACCGTCGAGTCGTAGCCGAGCACGGTCATCGCAGCTGAGTCGCCGACGAGGACGATGTCGACGCCGGCTGCCTCTGCGACCTGCGCCGAGGGGTGGTCATAGGCGGTGACCATCACGATCGGCTCGGCAGCGAACTTCATCTCGCTGAGGCGCGGCAGCGTCATCTTCGCGCGCTCCGGCGCGCCCAGCTCGGGTTGCGTTGGGTGCATGCTCATGGTCTCTCTCGATCCTCCGAAATGATCTCACCGGAGCCGTCGGCCCCGATCACGATGTTGTCGATCAGCCGCGCGCGTCCAACGCGGGCGGCAATGGCGACCAGGACCGGTCGCCCGTTGAAGCTCAAAGCCTCGGTCAGGTCGTCCAGATGGCGCGCTTCGAGGTACTCGGCCTCGATCCCGGCCGCCTCGAGCACGGTATGACCGGCTGTGAGCGCCGCATCAGCAGCGACCGTCCCGTTCGCCACCTCGCGTTCGATCGCGGTAAGGGCGCGGTGAAGAGCCGCCGCCCGCGAGCGATCGTTCTCAGCCAAATAGGCGTTTCGCGAGCTCAGCGCGAGGCCGTCGGGCTCGCGCACAGTGGGCATCACCGTGATCTCGACGGCAAAGTCGAGATCTCGAGCCATGCGCTCGATCACGGCAGCCTGCTGGGCGTCTTTTTGGCCGAGGAACGCGAGATCTGGCTCGACCGTGTTGAAGAGCTTGGCGACGACCGTGGCCACACCCCGGAAGTGCTCAGGCCCGCGGCGGCGCGGATCGCCTTCGAGGACGTCAACGAGATCGCCGCCGACCTCGACGAAGGTGGCGAAGCCCTGCGGGTAGACCTCGGCCACGCTGGGCGCGTAAACGCAATCGACACCCGCCTCTGCGGCCAGGGCGAGGTCGCGCACCTCGTCGCGGGGGTAGTGGTCGAGATCCTCCTCGGGAGCGAACTGCGCGGGGTTGACGAACAGGCTCATGACGACGACGTCGCAGCGCCCGCGCGCAGCAGCGATCAAGGAGAGGTGGCCCTGATGCAGCGCTCCCATCGTCGGCACGAGGCCGATCGTGGCCCCTGTGCCCCTCGACGAGGCGAGCTCGTCACGAAGCGCGGCGACAGTTCTCGCCACTCTCATCGCCGGCCCTCGGCGATCGCCCGTGTGCGCTCGGCCAACGCTTCGTAGAGGTTCACCATCTCGGGCGCGGTTTCGCTCAGCGCCGCGAGGTGTCGCGCGACGGTGGCTTCGTCTCCACGGGCGATCGGGCCGGTGAGCGCCTCGGCGCCGCGCTCGGACCAGTTGGCCGCCGTATGCAAGACCAGCGGCGCCAGCAGCTCGCGTGCGTCGGCGACACCGGCGGCCCCGAGCAGTTCGACCGCCGACTCCTCCAGCGCAACCAGGAAGTTGGAGGCGATGCACGCAGCGGCGTGATAGGCGGCGCGGTGGACGTCCGCGACCTCGAACGGTCGCATGCCAAGCGCTACCGCGAGATCCGTGGCGAATTCGACGGCGACCGGCTCAGAGCCGGAGATCGCGCATGGCGAGCCGCTGAAGTCGGTCTCACCGTCCGGAACGGTCTGCAATGGATGGATCGAGAACGTGGCTGCGCCGACGGCGCTTGCGGGCGCGAGCGCCGCGAGTTCCGTGGCGCCGCTTACGTGCCCGACGAGCTCGATCGGTGGCACCGCCTCCGCCACGGACTCGGCGGCGTCAGCGATCGCCTCGTCGGGAACGCAGAGGAGCACCGCCTGCGCCCAGCGGCATGCATCGAGCCCGTCGTCGCGACCGGCGAGCGCGACTTCGATCCCGGCCCGCCGGGCGGCCGCAGCAATCGAGCGCCCAACCCGTCCGGCGCCGAGGATCGCCAACGCCGGCAGCTCGGTGCCCGGCGCGATGTCGGTGGTCGGGAGATCCCGTTCCAGTTCCCGCATGGGAGATACCAGACGGCTTAGTCGCTTCAAGTGTTGGTGCCGAGTCTCGACTCGGTCGGAAATCGTCCACGCCTCCACAGCGAGGTCGCGGCGCAAGACCAATAATACCGTCCGCTGAGGCCACCGGCCGCGGCCGGGTCAAGCGTGGATACGATCGGAGATCGAGATGCCGATGTACGAATTTCGCTGCGGTGCCTGCGGTGAGCGCTTCGAAGCGCTCGTCGATGTCGGCACGGAGACTTCACGGTGCCGAATCTGTGAAGCGCCGGGCGCCACGCGGATCCTCTCGGCGCAGGCGGCGCCGTTCGGCCTCGTGCAGACCTTCGGCCAAGCGCGAAAGCGCGAGCGCGCCAACGCCGCGCTGCACTCCAAGGCAAAGACCGACTTCAAGGCCAAGCGCGAGCAGGCGCGCCGGCGCAAGGGCCCTGACGCCACGTGACCAACTCGGCCGAAGCGCGGCGCGAGGCCTTGGTCGAGCTCTACCGCGAGGTCTCGGGCTGCACCCGCTGTCCTCTGTACGAGGGCCGGACCCAGGCCGTGTTCGGCGCAGGCAACGCCGACGCGCAGCTGATGTTCGTCGGTGAGGCGCCCGGGGCCGAGGAGGATCGCCAGGGCTTGCCGTTCGTCGGTCGCGCCGGTCAGCTTCTCAACCGTCTGCTGGAGGAGGTGGAGCTGTCGCGTAATGATGTCTTCATCGCAAACATCCTCAAGTCGCGTCCCCCCGCAAATCGCGATCCGCATCCCGAGGAGATCGAGGCGTGCTGGCCCTACCTCGACCGCCAGATCCAGTTGATCGAACCAAAGGTGATCGCCACCCTCGGCAACTTCGCGACAAAGAAGATCACCGGCGATCAAACGGGAATCACCCGCGTTCGGGGCACGCCGCAAGTGCACGAGCTCGCCGGGCGCAGCCTCTTCGTGTTCCCGCTGCTGCACCCGGCGGCGGCACTTCGCACGCCCACGCTGGTCGAAACCCTGCAGCAGGACTTTGCCCGCCTTCGCGCGCTGCTCGACGAGCCGCTGCCGTCGGCCGCCGTGCCGAGGCAGCTGGAGGACACCGAGCCGGCTGAGCCACGACCGGCGACGGACCCCAAAAGCCAGCTCGACCTGTTCGCGTGACCACCAGGGGCACTGAGCTGAGCGACAGTCCAGAGGCGACCGAGGCGCTTGGGGCGCGGATAGCGAAGGGGCTGATACCGGGCAATGTCGTGCTCGTAAGCGGTGAGCTCGGCGCGGGTAAGACAACGCTGGTTCGTGGCGCCTGCCGAGCGCTCGGCGTCAGCGAACCGATTGCTTCGCCGACGTTCACGATCGGACGCTCCTACCGGGGTAGGGCAGCCATCTCTCATATCGACCTCTATCGCCTCGACGACCTCACGGCCGAGGAGCCGACGCTGCTCGACGACTACCTGCGGCCCGACTCGATCTCGTTCGTGGAGTGGCCGGACGTGGCCGGCGCGATCGAGCTCGTCGACGGTGTCACCGTCGCCTTGCGAGTGTCGCTGCGACACGCGGGCGGTGACCGGCGCGAGATCGAGCTCGCGCCGGTCGACTGACCCGAGGGCGCCCTACTGAGAGTCTTCGATTGCCTGATCGACCTGGTCCTGAATCTCCTCGGCCTGGTCCTGCGCGTCTTCGACGGCTTCGTCCGCGGTCTCCTGGGCGTTGTCGACGGCGTCTTGTACGTCCTCACCATTGCCTGCGCCATCCGCGGCGTCCAGGGCCTCGTCGGTGGCCTCGTCGGCCGCGTCCAGCGCTTCGTCGGTGAGGTCGTCGGCCTCGTTCTGGACGTCCTCGATCGCGTCGTTGACCTGTTCCTCGTCGTCGTTACCGCAGCCCGACCAGACGACACCCGCAGCCGCGATGGCGATGACGCCGATCGCCGCCCGCGCGCGGCTCTTATTCAATCCATTCACTTCGGTTCCCCCCAGCGGTTCGTGGCGCGCCGCGTGATCGCGGCTGGCGGAATCTATTCTGCTGTGCGTGGCCGCGTCAACCCCGCCAAGCGGACTCCTCGGTATCGACACGGCAACCGCCGACACGACCGTCGCCGTCACGCTCGACGGCGAACTGCTCAGCGAGCGAACTGCTGCGCCGGCCCCCGACGGACGCCCGCGCCACGCTGCCGCCCTGCTGCGCGAGATTGAGGCGGCGGTCGTGCGGGCCGGGGGCTGGCCGCGAATCGGTGCAATCGCCGTTGGTGTCGGACCGGGGACTTTCACCGGCTTGCGCGTTGGCATCGCCACAGTTCGAGCCCTCGCCCAGGGGCGCGGGCTCTTGCTCGTCCCGGTCAGCTCCCTGGCCGCGCTGGCGCTCGGCATCGGGGAGTCGCGGGCGGCCCACGGACGCCCTCGCTTGCCGCTGATCGATGCCCGCAGGGGCGAGATCTTCGCGGCGTTGCATGCTGTCGACGGGAATGTTCTGTGGGAATCCTTCGTCGCCACCCCGCAAGAACTCGGCGCTCGAGTCCGCGATCTCGATCGAGCGCCCGTGGCGGCCGCCGACGGCTCGCTACGATTCCGCCAGCAGCTCGAAGCCGCTGGGGTAGAGGTCCTGCCGCAGGCGGACCCGGCTCACCGGATGGCGGCGCGCCATATCTGCGCGCTGGCAGCGGATGTAGAGCCGGGGCGGCTGGAGCAGGCGATACCGCTGTATCTGAGACGACCCGACGCAGAGGTTTGGCGTGAGCAACGAAACCGCGACCCCGAGCCAGTTCGACCGGCCTGACCGAAGCACAGCCGCCGCGCGCCCTGAATTCACGGTGCGCCCGCTCGTCTATGGCGATCTTCCGGCGGTTCTCGCGATTGAGCGGCGGTCGTTCAAGAGACCTTGGTCGCTGGCTATGTTCGTGCTCGAGCTCTCGAAGCCGTCGGGGATCTGCCTGGCCATCACCGACTACAACGGAAATCTCGGCGGCTATCTCGTCTGCTCGCGCTATACCGACGTCTGGCATCTGATGAACATCGCGGTCGTGCCGGAGCGGCGGCGCGAGGGCATCGCTACCGAGCTGATGCTGAAGCTGTTCGAAACGGTGGGAGCGCAGGCGCGGATCACGCTCGAGGTCCGGCTGTCGAACTCAGCTGCGATCCAGATGTACGAGCGGTTCAGCTTCAAGCCCGCTGGTCATCGCCGCCGCTATTACCACGACAACGGCGAGGACGCTTTGATCATGTGGCGAGAGTGATTCTCGCGATCGAGACGAGCTGCGACGACACCTGCGCCGCGGTCGTCGACGGCCCCCGAATCCGCTCCAACGTGATCTCCTCGCAGGCTGAGTCGCACGCACGCTTCGGTGGCGTCGTTCCGGAAGTGGCCTCGCGGCACCACCTCGAGCTCGTCAACCCGATCGTCGACGCCGCCCTCGGCGAGGCTGGAGTGGAGCTCGCCGAGCTGGACTCGCTGGCCGTGACCCGGGGGCCGGGGCTGATCGGGGCGCTGCTGATCGGCGTCAGCACGGCCAAGGGCCTCGCCGCCGCGATCGGCAAGCCACTCAGCGGCGTCGACCACCTCCATGGCCATATCGCCGCCAACTTCCTCGAGCCGGAGCCGATCGCGCCGCCGTTTCTCTGCCTGATCGCAAGCGGCGGCCACACGCTTCTTGCTGGTGTCACCTCGCACGCCGGCTACGAGATCCTCGGCCAGACGCTCGACGACGCCGCGGGCGAGGCCCTCGACAAGGCGGCGCGCCTGCTGGGACTCGGCTATCCCGGCGGCCCCGCGATTGAACGCGAAGCCCGCGACGGTGATCCCCGAGCGTTCGAGTTTCCGATCGGGATGCGAAATGACCCCCGGCTCGACTTCAGCTTCAGTGGGCTCAAGACCGCCCTTGTCTACGCCGTGCGTGATCTCGGCGAGGAGGCGACTCGCGAGCGCCGTGCCGACCTCGCCGCGAGCTTTCAAGCGGCTGTCGTCGACCAACTCGTGACCAAGCTGCGCCGAGCGGCGCTTGGCGGCAGTCGCCGCAAGCGTCAACCGGGGGGAGGTTGGCGAGCGATTGCGCTCGGCGGCGGAGTCGCCGCCAACGGCCATCTTCGCGAGCGAGTGCGCGACCTCTGCGAAGCGGAGGGGTTCGAGCTGAAGTTGGTCGCGCGCGAGCTCTGCACCGACAACGCCGCGATGATCGCCTCGGCCGCCCGCTTCGTCACCGCGACCCCGTACCCCGATTACCTCGAGTGGGACGCCCGGGCGCAGAACCAGCGCGCCGGCCCGCCCTAGGATCGAAACCGTGATCGATGTGACGCTCTACGGACGACCCGGATGTCACTTGTGTGACGAGGCCCGGGCCGCGATCGTCGGCCTGATCGGCCCCCGCTCTGAGATCGAGCTGCGCGAGGTCGACATCGAGGTCGACGAAACGCTGCTTGCGCGCTATCTCGAGCGCATCCCGGTGGTCGCGGTCGAGGGCGTGACGGTCAGCGAACTGAGCTTCGACCGGGACGCGTTTGCGCGTGCCGTGCATACTGTCGGCCCGTGACCGACGCTTCATCGACCGAGCGGACCGCGACCCCGCCGTCCTCGGGCGAGGATGCGATCGGCGACGGCGAGCGTCTCTCGCTCGGCGTCGCAGCCCGGCTCTCTCGCTATCTCCAAGTGCTGATCCAGGCG
>JBKJXG010000101.1:0-6065 GCA_046716525.1 Solirubrobacterales bacterium | reverse complement strand
GGCGCAGGACGTGCCACTGGCGCTGGCGCGGGCGACGCACTTGGCCTCGTTGCCGCCGAAGGGCCCGGCGTTCGTCTCGATCCCGATGGACGACTGGGACGCGGAGGTCGACGAGGCGGATGCGAGGGCCGCGATCGAGCGCAAGCTGAGCGGACGGGCCGTCGCCGACCCGGAGGCGATCGCCGATCTCGCCCGCCGACTCGAGCAGGCGTCGAATCCGGTGCTTGTGGCCGGGCCCGACATCGACGCCAGCGGGGCCTGGGATCTCGCGGTCACGCTTGCCGAACGCCAGAACCTGCCCGTGTTCTCGATCCCGGCCACGGGCGGCGGCCGCCTCGGCTTCCCCGAGGGACATCCGAACTTTCGCGGCATCCTGCCACCCGCGATCGGGCCGCTGTCGGAAACGCTGGCCGGCCGCGACCTGATCCTCGTCGTCGGCTCCTCGGTCTTTCCTTACTACCCGAACCTCCCCGGCCCGCTGCTGCCCGAGGGAGCGCATCTGGTCGCGATCACCTCCGACCCCGACGAAGCAGCGCGAGCGCCGATGGGCGATGCGATCGTCGCCGACGTCAAGCTCACGCTCGAAGGGCTGCTCGACGCGGTCGGCGAATCCGATCGCGACACGGGCGAGTCTCTACCCGAGGCGAGCTCCGGCCCAGAGGAGGATCCGATCACTGGCACGGCGGCGATGAACGCGCTCGCCGGCGTCTTTCCCGACGATGGCATCGTCGTGCTCGAGGCACCCTCTTCGACCTTGGCGTTGCGAAACCAGCTGCGCATCTCGAGACCCGGCAGCTACTACTTCGGCGCCGGCGGCGGGCTCGGCTTCGGGCTCTCGGCCGCGGTTGGCATCCAGCTCGCCGAGCCCGGCCGCCCGGTCGTCTGCGTCGTCGGCGAGGGCTCGGTGCAGTACGCGGTCACCGCCTTCTGGAGCGCCGTCGCTTACGACGCGCCGGTAACTTTTCTCGTTCTGCGAAACAGCGAGTACGCAATCCTCAAGTGGTTCGCGGCGATTGAGGCCGTGGAGGGCGCTCCCGGGCTCGACCTCCCCGCCCTCGACAGCGCCGCGGTCGCCGCCGGTTACGGCGTCAGCACGCAGCTAGTGGCCGGCGTCGACGAGCTGCGCGAGGCACTTGCCACGGCAATCGCGGCCGAGCGCCCCGAGCTGGTCGAGGTCGGCGTCGAAGCCGGGATGTGGCTGTTCTAACGCTTGGCGGGTAGGTACACGAGATGGCCTTGCTCGAGCCGAAGGTCGAGCCGTTCGCGCCAACCGACACGTCGGCTGGCGTCGACGCCGCACCCGACTGGGTCGCCGCTGGGACCCCGGAACCGCTTCGCGGTGAGCTCGTCGCCCTTCTCGGCGCCGATCGCGTTCTCTGCCGCGCCTCCGACATCGTTCGCTACGCCTCCGACGCAAGTCCATATCGCCTCTTTCCCCGGGCCGTGGTGATCGCCCGCGACAGTGCCGACGTCGCCAAGGTGCTCGCCTACGGACGGCGCACCTCAATCCCGGTCGTCTTTCGCGCCGGCGGCACCAGCCTCAGCGGCCAAGGCCAAACCGACGGAATCCTCGTCGACGTTCGCCGCCACTGGCGAGGCGTCGAGGTGCTCGACGGCGGGGCGCGCGCGCGGGTCAAGCCGGGCACGGTGCTCGGCCACGTCAACCGCCTGCTCGGACCCCACGGCTACAAGCTCGGGCCCGATCCGGCCTCGACCGACATCGCCTGCGCGGGCGGCGTCATCGCCAACAACTCGGGCGGCATGCGCTGCGGCGTGGCACGCGATTCCTACCAAACGGTGAGCGCGATGAAGTTCGTGCTCGCATCCGGGACGGTGGTCGATTCCGCAGCGCCCGACGCCGAGCAGCGTTTCGCCGAGGCGGAGCCCGAGCTGGCCGCAGGGCTGCTGGAGATTCGCGATGAGATTCGCGCCGACATCGAGCTCAGTGACCGCATCCGCCTCAAGTTCGAGATCAAGAACACCACCGGTTACCGGCTTTGTGCCTTCCTCGACGCGGAAACGCCGGTGGAGATCATGCGCCGCCTGATCGTCGGCTCCGAGGGCACGCTGGCATTCATCGCCGAGGCCACCTTTGAAACCGTCGTGCAGCCGAAGCTGACTACCTGCTCGTGGCTTCACTTCGCCGGGATCGAACAGGCGACCAAGCCCGTCAACGCCCTGATCGAGGCCGGCGCTCGGGCGGTCGAGCTGATGGTTGCCCCTGCGCTGATCGTGGCCGCGTACAACATCCGCGGTGCGCCGCAGAGCTGGCGCGAGCTCGACCCCGCGTCGGCCGCGCTTCTGGTGGAGTTCGGCGGCGGCGACGACGCCGAGCTCGATGCCGCCGAGGCGCGCGCGGCGGAGGTGCTGGATTCGCGCGAGCTGCTGGCGGCGCCCGACTTCCATCGCGACCACGAGACCATCGAGACCTATTGGACCGTGCGCGAGGGGCTGCATGGGCTGATCGGCAAGCTGCGCCCGCCGGGCACCGCGCTGATCGTCGAGGACGTCTGCGTGCCACCGGCGCGGATCGCCGCGCTCGCCCGCGACCTGCAGGCTCTGCTCGGCGAGCACGGCTTTCTCACCGGCGTCGCGGGCCACGCCTCGGCCGGCAACCTGCATTTCATGCTGACTCCGAACTTCGCCAAGACCGCGGACTTGGAGAACTACGACACTTTTATGGAGAAGCTGATCGCGCTGATCGTCGACCGCTACGACGGCTCGCTCAAGGCTGAGCACGGCACGGGCGTCAACATGGCGCCCTTCGTCGCCCGCGAATGGGGTGAGGCCGCTACCGCGCTGATGTGGCGGGTCAAGCGTCTCGCCGACCCTCGCGGCGTTCTCGGTCCCGGCGTCGTGCTCAGCAACGACACCCGCGTGCATCTGAGAAACCTGAAGACGACACCGCCGATCGAGGAGGTGGCCACGACGTGCGTGGAGTGCGGCTTCTGCGAGCCGGTGTGCCCGAGCCGGGATCTGACGACAACGCCGCGCCAGCGCATCGTCCTGCGCCGCGAGATGGCGCGTCAGGCGCTCGGCTCGCCGGTCCAGCGCAAGCTGCTCGAGGAGTTCGAATACGACGCGCTCGAGACCTGCGCGGCCGACGGCAGCTGCGCGCTTGTCTGCCCCCTGGGCATCGACACCGGCAAGCTCGTCAAGGGCATGCGTGTGGAGCAGCGCACTGCGCGCGCCGACAAGGTTGCGCTGCGACTGGCCGAACGCTGGGAGACGGTGGAGCGGGCGGCGCGAGCCGGACTGCGCGCGGGCGACGCCGGGCCGCTGCGTCGCAGAGCGATGCGCGACGCCAGCCGTGCGGTGCGAAGGGCGATCTCGAGTGACCTGGTTCCCGCCTGGCCCGAGAACATGCCGAGCCCGGCGCCCGCCGAGCTGCCGGCGACGTCACGTTCGGGTGCCGCTGCCGTCTACCTGCCGGCCTGCGTCAACCGCATCTTTGGCCGCGCGCGCAATGGCAGCCATAGCGCCGCTCCCAGCCTCCCCGAGGCAATGGTCGCCGTTTCTGAACGGGCCGGATTGCCGCTGTGGATTCCCGACGATGTCGCCGGGCACTGCTGTGCTACGCCATGGGCCTCGAAGGGCTACGCGGCGGGCGCGCGGCGAATGGCCAATCACACCGTGGCGGCGCTCTGGCGCTGGAGCGACAGCGGGCGATTGGCAGTCGTCTGCGATGCCAGCTCATGCACGCTCGGACTTGCCGCGGAGGCAGTCGGCCTGCTCAGCGAGGTCAACGTCGAACGCCACGGCAAGCTCGAGATCCTCGACTCGATCACCTGGACGCATCAGCGCCTACTGGCACGACTGACGCCCAAGCGCAGACTCGCCTCGGTCGTCGTCCATCCCACCTGCGCCAGCCGTCACCTCGACACCGACGCCGCCCTTTCCGCGATCGCAGCCGAGCTCGCCGACGAAGTGACGATACCGGTGGCGGCCACATGCTGCGGCTTCGGCGGCGATCGCGGCCTCCTGCATCCCGAGCTCGCGACGGCAGCCACCGCCGAGTTGGCGGCCGAGCTCGCGGACCGCAGCTTCGAGGCCGCCCTGTGCTCCAATCGCACCTGCGAGATCGGACTCGAGCAGGGGACCGGGCGCACCTATGAGTCGTTCGTCTTCGCGCTCGAAGAGCTGACGCGGTAGCTAGGTGGGACGCCCGATGACGGTCCTGCGGCGTCGCAACCCCGCTCAGGGCATTGGGGCCGAGCCGCTGACGATGATCCGCTCGCAGCCGGCGAGCACGCGATCGGCGGCATCGACGCGGGCCGTATCGTCTCCCGCGCCGCAAGCGATTTGGTCACGCTCTCCGTCGACCGCGTCGACTCGGTCGTCGCCGCTTCCGCCGCGAAGCGCGTCGGCCCCAGTGCCGCCGCGAACGACGTCGGCGCTGCGCCCACCCGAAACCGCGTCCGTCGCAGAGCCGCCACGGACGACGTCGCGGCCGGATCCGCCCTCGACGCAGTCGGCGCCGCCGACGCCGCGCAGCTCATCGTCGCCGCCGGCGCCGTTGATCGCCTCGGCATCGGGTCCTCCGGTGATCACGTCCTCCGTCTCGCTGCCAGCGAGCGAACGGGCGCTGGCTCCGAGACATTCGACCAGCTCGGGCGCCGTCTGCATCGGTGGCGAGGACGGAAGCTCGGTCGCGGCCTCGCACGGGCCCTGGGTTCCGGCGTCGCTGGGGCACAGGTCCTGGGTCTCGTCGCCGTAGCCGTCGGCGTCGAGATCCGCCTCGAGCGTCGCCGCGAGATCGAACTGATGAGCCCCCGTGAGCGGGAAGGTCCCGGTTGAGCCGGCGGCCACATCGCCGCTCGAAGTCCTGTACACGTAGCCGCGCTTTCGCGCCCGGCAGTCGCCCGCGGTCACCGTGTAGAAGCCGATCACGTCCCCGGCCCGAGCCGGGATCCGCACCGGATAGGTGTTGACGGCGTTGGCGATTGGCGCCTGTGCAACGCTCTCGCCGACGATCAGGTACTTCGAGTCGCCGAGCTCGCGCGCCAGCTTGAACTCGAGCTGTGGCGGGGCCGATCCGCCCTGAAAGCTCCATGAGGTGATCACGCCATCGCCGGCCGCGGCGTAATCGTTATCGGGCGTGCTCGACTGCAGGTAGGTCGTGTTCGCGTCGCAGAGGATGTTCGGCGACAGCGTGGCGCCGATCTGCGTCGAGGCCTGGGCATCAGCTGGCACGGGTAGAACGACCAGCGTCATCAACACGGCTCGTCGCAGCCACGCGTAGCCGCGCTCAGGCATCATGCGTGCTTGCGGCGTCAAGCTGCTTAGGGGCTTGGGCGCCTGATCCTGAGCTTGAAGCAGCCGACGGTGCCGATATCCGCCCCGGCGTCATCGGTGATCCGCAGGGTCCATTGGCCGTTCTGGGGATCGCCGTTGAAGCCCGAAAGCAGGCCCTCGGGCTTGAAGCTGCCGGCGAACGGCGCCGTCCCCGCCGTGATCGAGGTCGCCGCCGCGTCGTTGAAGACCGTCGACGTGCCGGCGCAGTTGTTGGTGCCGTTGCCGTAGTTGTCGCCGCTGGCGCCGTTGTCGGTCGAGAGCTCGACGATCGGGGCGCCGCCCGGACCGAGCAGGAACATGTCGAGGTCGGAGTCGAAGGTGTGGTTGAGGCGCACGTGGGCGTCGACGTCGAGCACCGTGCCCGCCGTGGCGACGTTGAGCGGCACGTTTACAGTGGTGTTGTCGGGTATCGGGGTGACGAGGTCGCCGGTGCTGAAGGTCTGCGTCACCGACGGCACGCTATTGACAGTGATCGTGGCCGAGTCGGCGTTGTTGGCGGCAACGGTCTCGGTGTCGGACGTCGTTACCACCGCCCTGGCCGAGCGGGTGCCTGGGGCCGCGCCCGTGGCGACGACCTGACGCGTTTTCAGCTGGCCCGCGGTGAAGTTGCCCAGCGAGCAGCCGACGAAGCCGTCGATCAGGTCGCAACCGCCGTTTGCCGACTCGAAGGTGAGCCCGGCCGAGGGCGGCATGCTGACGTAGACGTCGCGCGCGGGAGCGCCGTTGGCTGTCACCCGCAAGGTGATCGTGGTGGTCGAGCCCTCGTTGAT
>JBKJXG010000100.1:0-8635 GCA_046716525.1 Solirubrobacterales bacterium | reverse complement strand
AGCGTTTGGCCGTCCTTGGTCCGCGGCTCCTCGCCGTTGTCCTGCCAGCCCGCGTCGTCGAGCATCTGGCTCGCCAGCTCCGGGTCATAGGGATAGGTCTGCTCTGGCGTCTCGTAGAAGGACTCGTAGAACGAGGGCAGGATCCCGTTGGCGGCGAACGAGGTCCCGAGCGACGAAATCTGCACGACGCGCTCGCGGTCGATCGCGTAGGCGATCGCCTGGCGTACCGTCCGATCCTGGACGGCCGGGTTGAACTCGGCGTCCGGGCAGTTCTCCTCCGAGCACAGGTTGAAGGCGAGCTCGGTGTAGGAGGGAGATGCGCTGCGCGACGTCTCGATGTCGGACTGCTCGCCGAGGCGCTCGAAGGTCGTCGGCTGGACCTCGATGTCCATATCGATCTCGCCGAGCTGCAGCGCGCGCTCGACCGCGTCTTCGGTCCCGTACTTGATGAATTGGATCTCGTCGTACTCGGGCTCCGTGCCCGCCCACTCAGGGTTGCGCTCCATCCGCAGGATCCGCCCGCGCTCGAACTCGGTGACGATGTAGGGCCCGCTACCGACCATCGGCAGCTCGGGCTGGTACTTGGACGTCACCTCCTCCAACGGGACTTCTCCCCAGATGTGTTCGGGCAGCATGTAGATGAACAGCCCGCCGACGATCCGGGCGTCGGGCTTACGCGTCTCGATCACAACGGTCTGCTCGTCGGGCGTCTCGATCGAGGTGATGTTGTTCGTGTAGCTGGTGAACAGGTCGCCCTCGTCCCCCAGCGTCTCGAGCGAGTACTTGACGTCGGCGGAGGTGATCGGCTCGCCATCGGACCATTTGCGGTCGGCGAGCGTGAAGGTCACCGTCTTCTTATCGTCGGAGACCTCCCAGCTCTCAGCGATGCCGGGCGCCGGCGTCAGGTCCTCGGGGCTGAAGTTGACCAGCAGGTCCCAGGTGATCGCCCAGACCGTGTAACCCTCCTCGTCGAGACCGAAAAACGGGTTCAGCGTCTGCGGGTCCTGACCCCAGCCGATTCGCAGGACCTCACCGCCGTCATCGTCTGCGGCATCTTGGGCCCCGGCGGGCGCGGAGACGACCACCACCGCCAGAGCAACGATTGCCAGCAGCGTTACCGTGACCTTCCAGACGCTCCTCGAACTCATCAGCCATCTCCTCTTCGTTGTTCAGTCCTAGGCTCCACCGCCGCCTCCAGCACCTCGAGAGTCTTCGCCGTCGCGTCGAGGCGCACCTGCGTCCCCAGCGGCATCGTCGCCATGTGCTTGCCATGGCCGACGGGCACGTTGGCGATCGCCGGGATCCCAAGCGGGCCTATCAGCTCGTCGAGCATTTCCTCGATCGACAGCGTCGACTCCGGGCCCTCCGGCACTGTCTGGTACTGGAGGTTGACGCTGGTGCCGAAGACGAAGCCGACGGCGTTGTCGAGCTTGCCGGCGCGAACGAGATGGTTGAGCGCGGTGTCGACGAGGTAGGGCTCGGTGTTGAGGTCCTCGACGAGGACGATGCAACCATCGGTCTCGAGCTCGAACGGCGTGCCCATGCTGGTGGTAAGCAGCGTCAGGCATCCGCCGACCAGCGGCGCCTCGGCGCTGCCCTCGCCGACGGTGAGCACGTAGGGATCGTCGGGGTCCTCGAACACGCGTCCGAGCGGCTCGGGCTTGAAGGCGCGGTGAAACCAGGTCTCGGTCACAGCGGTGAGCTCGTGCTTCTTGCGCGTGAAGCGGAGGAAGTTGGGGCCGTAGAACGTGACCCAGCCCACCCGCGCGGAAAGCGCCAGATGCAGCGCCGTGATGTCGGAGAAGCCGCAGACTATGCGCGGCTCGCCAACTGCGTCCCAGTCGATCAGCTCGTACAGGCGCGCCGTTCCATAGCCCCCGCACAAGGCGTGGACCATGTCAATGCCCGGCTCGCTCAGCGCCCATTGCAGGTCGGCGGCGCGCTCGGCGTCGGTGCCGGCGAGATAGCCATGCACCTTACGGTGGTTGGGCCCGAAAACGACCTGGTGGCCCCGGCTCTCGAAGTAGGCGGTTGCCTGCTCGGTCTCCGAGCGGGTCTGCGGCGGGCCCGCGGGCGCGACGACGGCGATCGTCGCCCGCTCTGGCAGCGCCGGCGGCTTGATCCGCTCCTTCACGCGACTGCTCCGCGTGAGACGCTGGCGATCGCCTCGTCGACGAGCGCGGCCGGGGCGCGCAGCGAGCGCAAGACGAGCTCGACGTGAAGCTCTGCCACCTCGTCGAGCTTCAGGGGACCGCTCGGGTCGAACCACAGCGCGACGCCCGTGCACTGCAGCAAGATCGCGTAGGTAGCGACGTGAGGGCCACTCGAATGCAGGCTGCCATCGCGGATGCCATCGCGGATCAGCTCGCTGAACATCGCCTGGTAGCGATCGCGCTTGGCGATCAGCGCGCGGCGAGGCTCCTCGGTGAGCGCGCGGATCTCGCTGTCGGTGACGAAGGCGCTTTGCCGGTTGAGGCCGTGAAAGACGACGTGCTCTCGCACGGCCGCCGCCAGGCGCAGGGCCGGGCTCGCCTGTCTCTCCATCGCGGCCACGACTTGTGCGTTCAGCTGCTCCATGAAGTCGTCTTGGAGGCGGATCAGGATCGCCTCCTTGTTCGGATACCAGTGATAGATCGCCGCCGGTTGCACGCGCGCGGCGGCGGCCATCGCCCGCATCGAGGTGGCGTGATACCCGAGCTTGGCGAAGAGCTCGATCGCTGCCTCGTGGATCGCTTCGCGCGTCTCTGGCCCACGCCGTGACGAGGAGCGCCCGTCAGCGCGCCGCTCGCGGGCGACTGTCGCGGGCTCAGCCAAGATGCAGCAGCTCCTTCGCCTGCTGCTGTGTCGCCACCTCGCGTCCGAGCGTCCCGGTCAACGCGACCGCCGTCTCGACCAGCGCCGCGTTCGACGGGGCAAGGACGCCACGGCTGATGTAAGCGACGTCCTCGAGCCCGGTGCGGATTCCCGGTGCGCCGTGAAGAAGCGCCAGCGCGAGCATGCGCTGGTGATGGCGACCGATGCACGTCACCGTCCAGAACGTGTCAGATGGCAGCGGGCGCAGCATCGCGTCCAGCGCCTTCGGGGAGGCGTCGATTCCGCCCGGGACGCCGAAGACGAGGTTGACCCGCATCGGTCCTTCGAGGACTCCCTGCTCGAGCCAATTGACGGCGCTGACCACATGACCGACGTCGAAGCACTCGACCTCGAGCGCAATTCCGGCGTCCGTCGCGCGGGCAACGATCCCGCGTCCGGCCGGCGGCGGTGTGATGAACGTCTCGTCGCCGAAGTTCATCGAGCCCGACTCGACCCCGGAGATGTCCGGCTTGGCTTCGAGCCCGGTCGTGCGCTCGGCGATGGTCATGTCGTTGGCGCCGCCGGTCGAGACCATCGTCAAGACGTCGCAGCCGGCACGGATACGGTCGATTGCATCGACGAACAGCTCCGGCCGTCCGCTTGGGGTGCCGTCGTCCTCGCGCACGTGCAAGTGGGCGACGGTGGCGCCAGCCTCGGCCGCCTCGATCGTTGACTCGGCGATCTCCGTCGTCGTGTACGGGATGTTCGGGTTGTTGTCGCGAAAGACGTCCGCGCCGGTGATAGCGACCGTGACGACGACGGGGTCCGTGTTCCAGGCCTTGGCGGCGCTCAACTCACGGCCTCCCGCGAGCTCAACAGCGCCGCGCGCTCCGCGTCGCTTATTGGCCTCGATGATCGCGCGCTCGGGTCCCAGAGCACGAGATCGAAGCTCGCCTCGACGACCGCGTTGCCGCCGTGGTCGAGCACGCGCTCGCGCGTGCTCATGCTCTTGGTGCCGAGCTCAAGCAGCTCGCATTGCACCGTGACAGCCCCGAATTCGGGGTCGATCTCGCCGTTGAACTGAACCGCGCAGCGCCCGACGACGTACTCGTCGCGGTCGATGCCGTGCGCGGCAAGAAATGCGTCGCGACCCTCCTCGAGGTAGGTGAGCACGACGACGTGGTTGACATGGCCGAGCCCGTCGAGATCGCGCCAGCGCATCTGCACGGTGTGGCCGGCGGCGTTCATACCGCCTCCTCGACCGCCACGCCGAGCGCCTGGCGAAGGGGTGGCGAGTGACGCACGAGGTCGAGCGCGTAGGCACCGCGGTCGGGTGAGTAGCCGCTGCCGATCAGCATTCGCACATCGGATGAGATCCCGTCGCCGGCCAGGGCGGCCGTGGAGAAGTTCGTCGCCATCGAAAAGAACAAGACCGTGCCGCCCTCGGCCGTGAGCAGGATCGCCGTCGGCTCACACCGGGCGGCGTTGACGACGACGACGGTGAGATCGGCGGGCGGAGCACCCGCATCGCGCACGGCCTCGAGTGCTGCGATGGGATCGCGCAGGTCGGTGGCGACGGCAAGGTCGCAGAGCCCGAGCGCGGCGACGGACTCCACCGCGTTCGCATCGATGTCGACAGCGACCACGGTGCCGCCGTGCATCTCCGCGCGGGCGGTCGCCAGCGCGAGCTTGCCCGCATGCCCGGTGCCGAGCACGCATACCGTGCCCTCGGCGGGGATCAGCGGTCGCATCGCCGAAGCGGCCGCACAAACATCGAGGACCTCGAGCGCGGTGATCAGCGGCAGGTCCGCGGGAAGCTCCGCCCACGCGGCTCGCTCGAAGACGTAGGCCACGCCGCTGACCTCGACCTGCGCCGAGTCGGGATCGAGCTCGTTGACGGAGTCGAGACGCAGCGGGGTCAGCGTCAGCGAGCCGAGCGTGACGATCCTGGTGCCGGGTGCCGGCGGGTTGGCGAAGTTTTCGCCGACGGCCGTCACGGTCCCGAGCAGGATGCCACCTGAATCGGTCTCGGGGTTGTGCATCTTGCCCCGCGCCTCGGCGATCTCGAGAATGCGGGCGGCGATCGAGGCGGCATCGCCGCCGGCGCGCTCGCGCAGGTTGCGATGTGAGGTCGAATCGAGGCACAGCCGTTCGACTGCGACCTCGAGCTCGAAAGGGCGCACCGGGCCGGAGGGATCGAGGCGGCGTGCCGGCTGGGGAAGCGCGCCCGCGGGCTCGATCACCCTGTCGGCGCCGAGCCTGCTCGCGATTTCGACTGAGTCAGCCGTGCCGTTGCCCCTCATGAACGGTCGTTAGAAGCTATTCAGTCGATGGGCGCGATGTCAAGCCCTCGAGGCCGATATTGCCTTTTTGGCTCATGAACGCTCGTTAGCTTTGGCCGAAGCGGAGTCTGACGGCCGTCTCGCCGGCGGATAATCTCGAATCGCAGTGAATCTCTCGCTACCAGTGGTGTGGACTGACCTCCACCGCCGCCACCAGCCGGACGCCGAGATCTGGCTCGGAGTGCGCACGCCTGCGACGGAGCTGCCCGAGCGTGCCGAGCGGATCCGCGAGTCGCTGGGCGCTGCAGGCGCGGCAGTGGTCGAGGCCAAGGCTCACAGCGACGAGGCGGTGCTCGCGGTTCACGACCGCGCCCTACTCGACCACCTCGCCGGCGCCTGGGACGAGTGGCGCGAGGCGGGGCTCACCGAGCGGCCAGGACAAGACCAGGTCGTGCCCTACGTCTTCCCTCACGCCGCGATGCTCGGCGACCAGCGTCCGCGCTCGGCGGCGGCGATCGGCGCTCGCGCCGGGCAGTTCGCCTACGACACGATGACCCTGATCGGTCCTGGGACCTGGGAGGCGGCGCGCGCCGGCGCCGACGCGGCGCTGACCGCAACCGAGCTCGTGCTCGACGGCGAGCCGATCGCCTACGCCTGCTGTCGGCCGCCGGGTCACCATGCGACACGAACCGGCTTTGGCGGCTCCTGTTACCTCAACAACGCCGCCGTCGCCGCAGCCCGGCTGCACGACGGGCTCGGCGGACGGGTTGGAGTAATCGACATCGACGCCCACCACGGCAATGGAACGCAGACGATCTTCTACGAGGACTCGAGCGTCCTCGCCGGTTCGGTTCACGTCGATCCCGGCGCCGGCTGGTTTCCGCATTTCCTCGGCTTCGAGGACGAGATCGGCATAGGCGAGGGGGCCGGCGCGAATCGCAACCTCTGCCTCGGGCCGGGCGCCGGGGACGGGCCATGGCTCAGCGCCGTCGCCACGCTTTGTGACTGGGCTCGCGACCGCGGCGCCACCGGCCTCGTCGTCGCCCTCGGCGTCGATGCCGCAGGTGGAGACCCCGAGAGCCCGCTTCAGGTCAGCGCTGAGGGCTTTCGCCAGGCCGGTCGTCTGCTCGGCGAGCTCTGCCTGCCGACCGTCGTAGTCCAGGAAGGCGGCTACGACCTCGAGCGCATCGGCGGGCTGGTGGTCGAGGCGCTAGCGGGGATCGAGCAGGGAGCTGCTCAGCCGCAAACGGGCCAGTGACCGGCGCCGTCGCGCAGTTTCAGCGCTACCGCGACAACGGCCTGGGTGCGATACGAGTAGGCGACCGGATCGCCGCCGGGCGTCTTCGGCGATGCCTTCCACGTCGACCTCATGAACTGAAACGCGCCGCGGTAGATGCCACCGCCACCGATCGCGTCGGGGTTGCCGCCCGACTCGCATTGGCTGGTCTTGCGCGCCCAGCGTCGCTCGCGGGCCGGGATCCGGTTGTAGAGGCGCTCGTACTTGGCCGGTGACTCGTTCGCGGCGGCGGCCTCGTCGGTCGCTTCGTCGTCGTCACCGGCGGTCACAACTCCGCCACCCGTCCGCGCCGCCGCCTGATCGGCGATCGCGATGGACAAAATCGCGATCGCGGCGATCACGGTCATGGCTATGAGAAAAACCCGCGGCTTCGCGGCTGTCGTTGACGTCTCGAAGTTCAAATTGCGCTCCGCTCTCGACGCTTACGGGGTTAGCTGACGGACTCGCGCGTGAAGAGCTTGCGCTACACGGCCTGAAGGCCGCGATTCGCCCCGACTAATGGGTCCCCCGTCCCCCGCGCATCTTGAGCGGGGGTTCAGCAGGAAGGCGGCCAGGTTAGCAAATCGTTAGCGAAATGTGAGTGCGACCGTGTCAGTGCTGTCGATTAGGGTGCCGACGTGGGTTTCATCGCGCCGTCTCCCCCGCCTGTCGAGTTCGAGGAGTGGAAGCGCCAGCCTCACCTGGCGCGGATCAAGCCGCTCGCTCAGGACTGGGCGATAAACGGGTTTGGCACACCGACCGCCGTCTATTTGCTCTACGTCGTCAAGCTCGTCGTCTTCTCCGTCGGAGCGGCGCTGACGATCTCAGCGACTACGCCCGGGCTCGGCGGTCTCGGTGAAATCGGTGATTGGTGGACAGCGCCGATCGTCTTTCAGAAGCTGGTCGTCTGGACGCTCATGTGGGAGATCATCGGCCTCGGATGTGGATCGATGCCGCTCACATTCCGCTTCTTGCCTCCCATCGGAGGCATCCTCTACTGGCTGCGCCCTGGCACGGTCCGCCTGCCACCGTGGCCCGACAAGGTCCCGTTCACGGCGGGGTCACGGCGCACGCCGTTGGACGTTGCCCTCTACGCCGGCGTGCTCGTCGCAGCGGCGTATTTGCTGACCGGCGGCTATACGGAGGCCGCGGGGCGCCTCGACCCGTCTGCGGTCGCGGCGCTACTCGCCCTGCTCGCGATACTCGGGCTGCGCGACAGGGTCTCCTTCCTCGGTGCCCGGCCCGAGGTCTACGGCCTGCTCCTGGTCGTCTTCTTGTTTCCGCTGGAGAACCTGATCGTCGGCTCGCAGATCGTCCTCGTCTGCATCTGGCTCGGGGCCGCGTGCTCGAAGCTCAATCGCCACTTTCCCTTCGTAGTCTCGGTGATGATCTCGAACACACCCTGGAATCGCTCGCGTAAGGCCAAGGCGATGCTGTACCGCCACCATCCCGACGATCTCATCCCCTCGCGCTACGCCGCGCTCGCGGCACACATCGGTACCGCGATCGAGCTCACCCTGCCGCTCGTCCTCTTCTTCACCAGCGGCGGAGTCGCCGGCACGCTCGCGGTGATCGGCATGGTCATCTTCCACGTCCACATCACCTCGACGTTCCCCCTCGCCGTGCCCCTGGAGTGGAACCTGTTCATGATCTTCGGGCTCCTGTTCTTGTTCGGGCATTACGGCGACGTTCCCCTGTCGACGCTCGACAACCCCCTCCTGATTGCGCTGCTCGTGGCCGGCGGGGTGCTGACTCCCATTCTCGGCAACTTCTGGCCCGACAAGATCTCCTTCCTGCCGGCGATGCGTTACTACGCCGGCAACTGGGCGACGAGCCAGTGGCTGTTCGCCAAGCAAACCGACGCCGAAGAGAAGTTCGATCGAGACGTCTACAAGCCGGCGCCGATCGTGGTCGAGCAGCTGACTCGGGTCTACGACCGCGAAACCGCGGAGCTCCTGCTCGCCAAGGGACTTGCCTTTCGCTCGATGCACAGTCACGGCCGTGCGCTCAACGGCCTATTGGCGCGCGCTGTCGACGACGTCGAGGCCTTCCACGTGCGCGAGGGCGAGCTGATCTCCGGCGTCGTCAACGGCTGGAACTTCGGCGACGGCCACTTGCACAACGCGCAGTTGCTCGCAGCGGTGCAGGAGCAATGCGGCTTCGGAGAGGGCGAGCTGCGGGTGATCACGCTCGAATCACAGCCAGCCCATATCCAGCGCCAGCACTTCCGGATCTACGACGCGGCGAGCGGCCTGATCGAGGAAGGCTGGGTCGAGATCGCGGA
>JBKJXG010000099.1:0-3119 GCA_046716525.1 Solirubrobacterales bacterium | reverse complement strand
CACCTGCTCGCCGAAATGCTCGCGCAAGAAGCGCTCCGCAAGCGCCATGCCGACGGCGGTCGCGAGGCCCTGGCCGAGCGGCCCGGTCGTAGCTTCGACGCCTGGCGTCTGGTTGACCCGGTCGAACTCGGGGTGGCCCGGGGTCATCGAGTCCCACTGGCGGAAGTTCTTCAGCTCCTGCAGCGGGAGGTCATAGCCGGAGAGGTGCAGGGCGCTGTAGAGCAGCATCGAGCCATGCCCGGCCGAGAGCACGAAGCGGTCGCGGTCAGGCCAGCTGGGGTCGCGCGGGTTGTGCTTCATGAAGCGCGCGTAGAGCAGGTAAGCCGCGGGCGCCATCGCCATCGGCATCCCCGGGTGACCCGAGTTCGCGGCCTCGACGGCGTCCATGGACAGCGTGCGGATGGTGTTGATCGCGAGTTGTTCGGCGGCCTGGTCCTCGCTCGCGGTCGGCGAAGGCTGTGCCCCGGGCGTGTCGGTCGGTTTGTTCATAGCTGTGCCACTTTATCCACCGGCGCCTCTCGTGCACGCGGCACATGGTGGGCATCTCACCGCTGCGGCCTGACCACTCCTCCCGAATCCGCTAGATGGCCGCTGCAACCACTGGTAAGTGTGCGTCGCACTTACTAGTTGGGCTCCTCCGGATATAGGTTCGCCGTCGCTAGAGACCGACCGTTCTACGGGGGTAGAGGAGACGTAACCAAAAACCGTGTGTCTGGCCATTCCAGGTCAAATCGTTGAGGTGGTAGACGAGCAGAATCGCCTCGCCTCGGTCGATGTCGCCGGAGTTCGGCGCAACGTCAACATCGGCCTCCTCGACGCCGAGGACGTCGGTGGCGTCGGCGCCGGCGATTGGGTCCTGATCCACGTCGGCTTCGCCCTCTCGAAGGTCGATGAAGAGGAGGCCGCGGCGACGCTGAAGCTGCTCGAGGGAATGGGCGAGGACTACGAGCAGGAACTCGAGGAGCTGCGCGGGAGCCTGATCGAGTGAGGCCACAGCCCGACACCCCCGGAGGCCAAGCCAAGGAGGCGGACGGGGCTGTCTGTGGTTGCGTCACGTGTGGCGACGTCGCTGATCCGATGCGCGTCGTGAAGCTCGATGAGGTCCGCGAGCTCGCGCTCTGCGAGGACGAGTCCGGGCAGCGCCACACGGTTGAGATTCTGCTCGTGCAGCCCGTTGCCGAAGGCGACGAACTGCTGGTTCACGCGGGCACCGCAATTGCCCGCGGCACCCCCGCAGGCAAAGCCGAGAGGGTGGCCGTGTGATGCGTTTCGTCGACGAGTTCCGCGATCCCGAGCTCGGCCGCGCGCTGGCCGGAGAGATCCTCTCCACCGTCGATCCCAGCCGCCACTACAAGCTGATGGAGGTCTGCGGCGGTCACACCCATTCGATCTACAAGTACGCGATCGACGACGTGCTTCCCGACAACGTCGAGCTCGTCCACGGCCCCGGCTGCCCCGTCTGCGTGATCCCGATGGGCCGCGTCGACGACGGCATCGCCCTGGCGCGCGAAGAGGGCGTGATCCTGACCTGCTTCGGGGACATGATGCGAGTGCCCGGCTCCGAGGAGACGTTCATCGAGGCGAACGCCAGCGGCGCCGACATCCGCATGGTCTACTCGCCGCTCGACGCCCTGCGGATCGCCAAGGAGAACCCCGATCGCACCGTCGTCTTCTTCGCGATCGGGTTCGAGACGACCGCGCCCTCCACGGCGCTGACGCTGAAGCGAGCCAAGCTCGAGGGCGTCACCAACTTCCTCTGCATGTGCAGCCACGTGACGATCGTGCCGCCGCTTCGGGCCCTGCTCGAATCGCCTGACCTGCGCCTCGATGGCTTCATCGGCCCCGGCCACGTTTCGACGATCGTCGGCGTGCGCCCGTTCGAGTTCATCCCCGCCGACTACGGCAAGCCGCTGGTCACCGCAGGCTTCGAGCCGCTCGACATCCTGCAGTCGATCAAGATGATCCTCGAGCAGATCCGCGACGGGCGCTGCGAGCTCGAGAATCAGTACAGCCGGGTCGTTCCGTACGAGGGCAACGCGGCCGCGCTCGCGGTGATGAGCGAGGTCTTCGAGCTGCGCCCGCACTTCGAGTGGCGCGGGCTCGGCTTCATCTCGCAGAGCGCTCTGAAGCTCTCCGAGGCCTACGCGGACCTCGATGCCGAGCTTCGCTACGAGGTCCCCGGGGTTCGCGTCGCGGATCCGAAGGCGTGTCAATGCGGCGAGGTGCTCAAGGGCGTGATCAAGCCCTGGGAGTGCAAGGTCTTCGGCACGGCCTGCACCCCGGAGCACGCAATCGGCACCTGCATGGTTTCGCCTGAGGGAGCCTGCGCCGCCTACTACAACTACGGCCGCTACGCGCACAGCGCGCGCACTGTCGAGGCCGCGGTATGACACCCGGAACACAGCCGCCGACTTCCTCGGCTTCGCCACCGGCACCGTCGAGCTCCGCCAAGGCTGAAGGCCGCGAGCAACGAATCCTCGAGATCATCGAGAAGACGCGCTCGAAACGCCCTCGGTTCAAGGATGAGCGCGTGACGATGGCCCACGGCGCCGGCGGCAAGGCGACGCAGACCATGATCGAGGGCCTGTTCGCACCCGCCTTCGGCTCGGAGGCGCTGGTCGAGCTCGCCGACAGCGGCTCGATCGAGGTCGACGGCATGGGCCTATGCATGACCACCGATACGTTCGTCGTCCGCCCACTTCAGTTCCCCGGTGGCTCGATCGGCGGGCTCGCCGTCAACGGCACCGTCAACGACCTCGCCGCCGCCGGCTCGAAGCCGCTCGCGATCACGCTTGGGCTCGTGCTCGAGGAGGGCCTCGACGCATCAGTGCTGCGGGCCGAGGTGGAGGCGATTGCCGCCGCCGCGGCGGCTGCCGGGGTCGAGGTGATCAGCGGCGACACCAAGGTGGTCGAGCGAGGCCACGCGGACGGCATGTACGTGAACACGAGCGGCCTCGGCCGCGTCGACGTTCGCGCCCAGCTCTCGACACGCTCGATCGAACCCGGCGACAGGGTGCTGGTCTCGGGCACGATCGGCGAGCACGGCACGGCGATCATGCTCATCCGCGGCGAGCTCGGCCTCGAAGCCGACGTCGTCTCGGACACCCGCTCGCTGTGGC
>JBKJXG010000098.1:0-8249 GCA_046716525.1 Solirubrobacterales bacterium | reverse complement strand
GCGCTGGGAGCGACCTCGCCGGCTGGCGTCTGCGGTAGGACCAAGGCCAGACCGGCGACGCCGATCCCCGCCCAGGCGGCGATCGTCGGCAGCTCGTCGAAGGTGAGATGGCGGATCGCGGAGTGGTCGCGGTCGTAGAGACCGAGCAGCTTCGCGATCACGACCCACAGCGGCAGCACGGCAAGCGCCCAGAAGACGTCAGCCGAGGATGCGGCGACGACGATGCTGGCCGCAGCCGCCGCGATCAGGTCGGCGAGGGCGAGCAGGCGCCGACGCAGGGCGTCACGCCAAAACCGGGGCTTTGAAGCCTGGTCTTGTCCATCCTGGCCAGCTTCGGCCGATGAGCCCCCTGTGACTGTGACCATCCACGGAGGTTAACCACGCCGCCGTCGTAAAGGTGCGCCAGCAGCACTCGGCTGAAACGTTCGTTGGGGCTCGGTGGCCAAGCCAACCCACTACCCTCCGGCCCTCGTCATGGCTGACCTTGCCTTTCTGATGTGCGTTGAGCGCGGCCGGCTCGAGCACGAGACCGTGCTGCTGGTCGAAAGCCTGCGCGCGTGGGGCGGGCGCTGGTCCGACGCGCCTGTCTACGCCTTCGCCCCACGTCCGGCAAACCATCCGCAGCCCGCCGCGATCGAGCAGCTCGAGGCGCTCGGCGCGACCGTGGTGACGGAACCCCTCGTCAGCCGCTTCGAGGAGTTCCCGACGTTCAACAAGGTCGCCGCTTCGGCCTGGGCCGAGCGCGAGCTCGACCACGACACGCTCGTCTTCACCGATAGCGATTGCGTCTTCCTCGGCGAGCCGGCTGAGCTCGTGGAGGGTGATTGGGTCGCGGCAGCCCGTCCCGTCGACCGCCGCATCGCCGGCTCCAAGGGCAAAGGCAAGAACGAGCCCTTCTGGCGCAAGATGTACGCCGAGCTCGGAGTGAAGAAGAAGTCGCGCCCGTTCGTCGAGACGACGGTGGGCGCGATGCCGATCCGCGCCTACTGGAACAGCGGCCTGATCGCCGCCCGGCGCAGCGCCGGGCTCTTCACGGCATGGGAACAAGCGCTCAGCCGTCTCTTCGACGCCGAGATCGTGCAGAAGCGCTGGCCGCAGTTCATGGACCAGCTCAGCTGGGCCGGGGTGACTGCCGACGTACACGATCAGGTCCGCCAGCTTTCGGCCGGCTACAACTATCCGTTGCCGCACCGCGGCGCCTTGGCCGCGCAAGCGCGGGAGCTCGACCTCGACCAACTCGTGCACGTCCACTACCGGTTGTGGTTTCACCTGCCCGAGGCACTGTCAAAGGTGGTCCCGGAATTCGACCCCGACGGTGAGCGCTACCGCTGGCTCGCTGAGCGCTTGCCGGTCGAGCCCGAGATCGACGATCCAGACCGGTCCTGGTGATGATTTTTTTCAGCTCGCCCCGAGCTCGGCGAGGATCTCCTGATCGGGGCGGTCGAGATAGGGATCGCGCGGGTTGAGCTCGCGGGCGCGGGCAAGGCTCGTCTGCGCCGCATCGAGATCGTAAGCGCGGACGTCGAGCCGGGCTTGCGCCAAGCGCAACTCGAAGTCGTCGGGCGAACGTGCGACGGCTTCGGCGATCGCCTCGCGGGCGGCGGCGAGGTCGCCGGCGCGCTCGTAAACGAGCGCCTGCTGGATGCGGGGCTCGGCTGCCCACGGCTGCAAGTCGACGGCGTTCTCGGCTGACGAGAGCGCGGATTCGATCTCGTCCCGCTCGAGCGCCCCGGCGCTCGACCTGATGGCGCTGTCGGACAAGAGCAGCAAACCCGAGGCACAGATCGCGACCCAGGCGACGAGCAGCACACTGACGCCGGCGGCGAAGCGGCGGCGGCTGTGGGCTGTGCCGAAGACGCCTGCAGCGCGGACGTGCTCGGCGCGCAGCGTCGCGGGACCGGTGAGAATCGCGGCCGCGACCACGGTTGGAGCGAAGACGGCGGGAAGGTCCCAGGTCCAATCGATCGACGAGGCGAAGAGGCCGGCGGCCAGCACTGCCAGAGCTGGGCCCGGAGCCGACCACTCGCGGTCGCTGAGCCAGCGTCTGCAGCCGGCAACCGCCGCCACGGCGAAGAAGCCGAGGATGAGCGCGAGGCCTACGAGACCGAGCTCGGCCAGGATCTCGAACGGCAGCGAGTGCGCCCGGCTTGCCGGAATCGGGATCTCTCGATGCTCGAGCCAATAGGGGCCGTAGCCGCCGGCCCCGACGCCGTGCACCGGCTCGGCTTCGAAGGCATCGACGGCGCTCGTCCAGAATTGGTATCGGCCGCTGCCACCCCCCCGCAGCAGGTCGAGCTGAGAGTCGGCGACGTCGCTGGCCTGCGGCGGCTGCTTGAAGTCTTCGATTCGCTGCACCGGGTCGAGCGCGATCACGGCGGCGACGGCGGCGACCGCCGCAACAGCGACCGCGACGCGAGCCCGCGTCCGCGATACGACAACCCGCTGGAAGGGAGCGTCAAGGGCGTAGCGGGCGATTCCGGTGATCGCCGTAACGGCGAGAGTCGCCGCCAGCATCCAATGGCCCTGAGCCAACGCATCGCCGATTCCGGGGCGGTCGAAGAGGTCGTCGAAACCGAGACCGGCGGCGATCAGGGCGAGCCCGCCTGCGCCACCGATCAAGGCGTTACCGACCGTGCGGGCGCGGGCTGGGCTGGTCGCGACCAGCACCAGCAGGGCCACGACCGCTGCGATGATGCCGCCGCGCGACGTTGTCGCCCAGATCGCGAGCGCGACCGCCGGGATGCCCGCGACGGCGAACGCCCGACCCTTGCGTGTCCGTCCCGCCGTCGCGTTGTACACAAGCAACGCCAGGCCTGCCGCCATCACCGCTGCAAGCCCGTTCCAGTACCCGATCGGGTAGGTGAGCCGACCGACCGCCGCCGGAACCTCGGCGGCGAGATCGAGGTCCGGATCGCCGAACAAGGACGGCTCGAAGCGTGCGAGCAAGGCGACGGCTGTGATCGCGAACAGCCCGACCGTGAGACCGCTCAGCCAACCGGCGGCATCGCCGGGACGCGAGCAGAGAACGACAACCACGAAGATGCCGAGATAGGCGAGCGCTCGCACCGCGTCCTCGAACGCCTCGCCGTTGTTGGACGCCCAGGCGATCGAGATCGCGATCAGCCCCGCGATCGCGGCAAGGCACAAGCCGGCCGCGATCGCGGCCCCAGGCGGCTCATGGCGAGGCAACAAGCCGGTTCCCAGCCCGAGCAGCACGGCGATCCAGCTGATCAGCGCGGCGGCGGCGAACGCCGTCGGCTCAAAGCCGCCCCCGGCCAGACCCAGCGTCACGCAGGCCACCGCTACCGCGGCGACGATCATGTGTTCCAATCGTGGGAGCTGCATCGTGCTGGCAATCCGATCCGTGTCGGTGTGTACCCTGCGGACCTCGCTGCGGGGGCCACGACTAGAGGACGACGACTACTCAATGAACCAAGGCAGAAAGTCTATGAGGGCATGGCAGACCACCGGAGTCGCACTCGTGGCGCTTACCGCGGCGATGCTTCCTGCTTCGGTCCTGGGCCAGGCCGCCGACGACGAGTACTCGCTGAACATTCCCGGAGCGTCCAGCGGCGGCGACAATCCGGGTAGCGCGAACTCGTCCGGCACGGTCGAGACGGGCGCCGGAGGGAAGGCCCCGGACTCGACGAGCAGCGCAACCGGGTCCGGAAATGGGGTCGAGGGCAGCGCCGGCGCCAATGACGTCGCCGGGGCCGGGGCCGGCAGCAGCAGCAGCAGCGCCGGCGGCAGCGGCAGCCATGGTGGCGATCACAACGCCGCCACGGGCGACGCCGGCGAAGGCGGCGGCGCCAACGCCCGCGCGAACCCTGCCGGCCAATCGGCTCCCACCGTGACTTCGGCCGCGAGCGACGAGGGCGGCGCGCCGATCGCGCTGATCGTGCTTGCCGTGGTCGCCGCACTCGGCACCGCTGTTGCCGTTTGGCGAATGCGCAAGCGTGGCGACCAAGAACACGATGGCGTTGGGCTTGGCAGCGGCCCAGCGGCCGCGACGGGCGAGACTCAGTCGCTTTGATGAGGTCGGCGGCCGTTGAGCCGGGGTGCGGCGCACCCCGGCTTCGAAGAGCGCCGCGACGCCGGCCCGCGAGAGCGTTCGAGGGGCTCGAGGCCAAGCGCCGCGCCTTTCGCCTGCCAGGCGTGTTCTGGTACTCGTGGCGCGACGACTCTGCCGGCGACCCGGACTGTGTGGCTGGCCAGTGAGGTCGCGGCAGGCGGCGGTCCCGGCCATAGCCGCCGTGCTCGCCTCGATCCTGTTCATCACCGCCGCCGCGGCGCAGGCGGCGGTGCCGAAGTCGTTCTTCGGCGTCGTGCCGCAGACCCCGCTCAGCGTCCAAGACATTGACCGCATGGGCCAGGGCGAGGTGGGCACGTTGCGCTTCGAGATGTTCTGGGCGGGGATCGACCCGACCGCGGCTGACGACTACGACTGGTCGGCTCCGGACGCGGTCATCGGCGAGGCGGCCCGCAATGACATCCAGGCACTGCCATTCGTCTTCTCGACCCCGCCCTGGGTGATCGCGCTCGACGGCCGCAGCTGCACGCCAGGTACCTGTCAGCCCTTCGCGCCGCGCAAGCCAGCCGCGCTCAAGGCATGGAAGACCTTTCTCACCGACCTCACCCAGCGCTACGGCCCCGACGGTGATTTCTGGCAACTGAACCCAGCGATTCCGAAGAAACCGATCCGCGTGTGGCAGATCTGGAACGAGCAGAACTCCCCGACGTTCTTCAAGCCCAAGCCCAACGTTGCCGCGTACGCCGAGCTCCTTCGCAGCGCTCACCGTGCGATCACCAAAGTCGACCCGCGCGCGGAGATCGTCCTCGGCGGCATGTTTGGCACGCCGCTGGGCGGCCGGAAGCCGGGGATCTCGGCCTGGGACTACCTGGGCAGGCTCTATGACGTCAAGGGCGCCAAGAAGCACTTCGACGGCGTCGCGCCTCACCCCTACGCCGCCAAGCTGGACAAGGTATTGCTTCAGATCGACCTCTTGCGCGACGAGATGATCGCTGCCGGCGACGGCCGCACCGACCTCTGGATCACCGAGATCGGATGGGCTTCGGGCGGCGCGCCGAATCCGCTAAACCGAGGCCTCCAGGGCCAAGCCGACCGCCTGCGAGAAATGTTCAGCTACTTCAAGCGCAAGCGCAACAAGCTCAGCATCCGTAACGTCGACTGGTATTCGTGGCGCGACAACCCGACCCCCGAGGCGGGGCTGTGCGAATGGTGTCCGCAGTCCGGCCTGTTCGATGAGAACCTGAGCGCGAAGCCGTCGTGGGACGCATTCACACGGTTCACCGGCGGCTTCTGAGTTGATGCCAACTGCTCAGGCAAGAGGCTCGCGCCTTCGCTTTATCGCGAGCTTGCTGGCCGCGTTCGCAGCTGCGGTCATGATCGCTTGCGGCGGCGACGACTCCGAGCCGCAGGGCGAGGCCGGCCGCGATCCGTTCTTTGGCGTCGTTTCACAGAGCTCGCTCACCGGCGAGGAGGTCGCGCGCATGGCCGAGGGCAATATCGGCACGCTGCGACTCTTGGTCAACTGGCCTTCCGTCGATCCAACGATGGCCCCCGACGACTACGACTGGTCGGCGATCGACACGATCGCCACGCAAGCCGCAACCGAGGGCATCGAGCTGTTGCCGTTCGTCTTCGGAACCCCGCTCTGGGTCGCACAGGACCTCGATCAACAGGACTGCGAAGAGAGCGAATGCGGGCTGTTTGCGCCGCGGGGGCCGGAGGCGATCGCGGCATGGCGAACTTTCATCGCCGACTTCACTGCCCGCTACGGCCCCGGCGGAGCGTTCTGGGAGGAGAACCCGGACCTCGAGGAGCGCCCGATCCGCAACTGGGAGATCTGGAACGAGCAGAACTCGGAGACCTTCTACCAACCGAAGCCCGACGTTTCCGCCTACGCCGAGCTCGTCAGCGCGGCAAGCGCTGAGCTCCGCAAGGCCGATCCCGAGGCAAAGGTGATCCTCGGTGGCATGTTCGGAACACCGTTCCAGGGAGAAGGTTCGTCGATCCTCGCCGCCGACTACCTGCGCAAGCTATACGCACTCCCGGGCTTCGCCGAGGATTTCGACGGCATCGGCGTGCACCCGTACGCCGCGCAGCTCGACGGCGTTGAGGAGCAGGTCGAGCTGCTTCACGACGAGATCGTCGCCGCCTCCGACGACGACGGCGAAATGTGGGTGACGGAGATCGGCTGGTCGTCCGAAGAGGGCAAGAACCCGTTGCAGCGGGGCCCGGAGGGTCAGGGCGAACTGATGGGCGATGCCCTTGGTTACTTCACGTCCAAGCGCGCCGAGTACAAGATCGAGAACGTGACCTGGTTCGCCTGGCGCGACCTCGCCGGCGAGCCGATCTGCGCCTGGTGCGCGGAGGCAGGTCTGTTCGAGGCCGAGAGCCTCGAGGCAAAGCCCGCGTGGGAGACCCTGATGGGGTTCACCGGCGGGGAGTGAACCGGCGGAGCAGGTCCGGGTTTACTCCACGCCGCCCGCCATCGCCGGCAGGATCACGACCGTGTCGGAGTCCGAGACCCCCGTTTCCAGGCCGTCGAGAACGCGGACGTCCTCGTCGTTGAGATAGACGTTGACGTAGCGGTTGAGCTCGCCATCGTCACCGAACAACTGAGCGCGCGTGTCGGGATGGGCCGAAGCCAGGGCCTCGAGCACAGCGCCGACGGTGTCGCCGGCTGCGCTCACCTGTGCCTCGCCGTCGGTGCGCGAGCGCAGCACCGGGGGGATCTTTACGGTCGGCATCGATCGAAACCTATTCGGTGGAGCTTGTTCGCGCCGCGACGCGGCTAAGCCAGCGCGGGCGTTTCCTCGCGTGCCGGGGCGCCGCAGAAGAGCTCGTAATCGGGGAACTTGCCAAGCTCGGCAACCGGAACCTCGGCAGCATCCTCGCCGCAGATCGGGCAGCCCGGGTCGCGCTTGACCTTGAGCTCGGTGAAGCTCGTGCCGAGCGATTCGTAGAGCAGCAGGCGACCGACGAGCGGCTCACCGATCTCGGCGGCGAGCTTGATCACCTCGTTGGCCTGAAGCAGGCCCATGACGCCGGCCATGACCCCGAGCACGCCGTTGGCCCCGCAGCTCGGCGCCAGCTCCGGGGGTGGCGGCACCGGATAAAGGCAGCGATAGCAGGGACCCACGTAGGGAACGAAAGTCGAGATCTGGCCGTCGAAGCCGAGGATCGAGGCCGAAACCACCGACTTTCTCAGCCGCACGGACGCGTCGTTGAGCAGATATCGAGTGGGGAAGTTGTCGGCGCCGTCGACGATCACGTCGTAGGGCTCGATCAGGTCGATGATGTTTGAGGAGTCGAGGCGCAGGTTGTGCTCGATCACCTCAACGTCGGGGTTGAGTGCCTCGATCGCGATCTTGGCCGAATGGGTCTTGGCCATGCCGACGCGCTCGGTGTTGTGGATCACCTGGCGCTGCAGGTTCGATTCGTCGACGACGTCGTCGTCGACGATCCCGATCGTGCCGATGCCGGCCGCGGCGAGATAGAGCGCGGCAGGCGCGCCGAGGCCACCCGCGCCGAGCAGCAGCACCTTGGCGTCGAGCATCTTGATCTGGCCTTCGACACCAACTTCAGCGAGTAGTGTGTGGCGCGAGTAGCGCATGCGCTGGTCGCGCGTCAGGCCCTCCGCCTCGATCAACGGCAGCCCGGCCTCCGCCCAGGCGACGATGCCACCCTCGATCACGGCGACGTTGTCGTAGCCAAGGTTGGCCAGCGCGGAGGCGGAGAGTGTCGAGCGGCTCTGGGTGCGGCAGTGGAGAATCAGCCGCTCGGAGGTGTCTGCGGCGATCGAATCGATGCGCTCCAGCAGCTCACCCTGTGGCACGTGCTCGGCGGCCTCGAGATGAGACTCGTCCCACTCGTTCTGCTCGCGAACATCGATCACCTTTGCGCCGGCGTCGATCTCCTTGCGCGCGTCGTCGAGGGAGATCAGCGCGATCCCGGGGCCCCCACCGCTACCGCCGTTGCCGTTCGGGTCTTTCCCGTCGACGCTCGCCATAAGTCGAATCTCCTAAATCCCTATCCGGATTACAGGTTTACTGCCAAAAGTGTAGCAACGCGGGTCCACCCCGCCGGCATGCCGGGCTGCGAGAAATCCCGTGCCTAGCGCTGTCGGCGAGTCGCCTCGCCGCCCCCCCCAGGTGGCGGGCCAAGGCGAGGCGCCGGCATGGCCCAGACAGCCCCGTAGACCGCGGCCCCGACGCGATCGGTG
>JBKJXG010000097.1:0-7421 GCA_046716525.1 Solirubrobacterales bacterium | reverse complement strand
GTCGTTGGCGTCGTTGAACGCCGCCCACTCCGCCTTGGTATTTCTCGCGAACAACTCGGCTACCGCGGCATGGCCCGGCGCCCCGGGCGTGGCGAACTGGTGCTCGAGCAGGTCTTGGCGCTCGATGCCTGCGCAGAACGCGTGCCAGAACTTGGGCTCGAGAGCGCCGCAGCTGATCCAGCCGTCGGCGCACTCGTACGGCAGATAGCAGGCGACGCCGCCGTTGAGCATCTCCGAGCCCCGCTTTGGCACCCGACCGTCGGCGAGATAGGCGGCCGCAACCATCGCCAGCCATGAGAGGGCACCGTCGGTCATCGAGACGTCGACGAATTGTCCTTCGCCCGAGCGATCGCGCTCGTGCAGGGCGCTGAGCATGCCGAACGCCGCCATCAAGCCGCCGCCTCCGAGGTCGGCGATCTGGCCGGCGGAGGAGACCGGGGGCCCGTCGGCGGCGCCGGTGAGACCGAGCAGGCCGCCGAGGGCGAGATAGTTCGTATCGTGGCCGGCGCGGGCGGTGTTCGGGCCATCGGCGCCGTAGCCCGAGATCGCGCAGACGATTATCCGCGGGTTGATCTCGCGCAGGCGCTCGTAGCCGACGCCGAGCTTGTCGAGAACACCGGGGCGAAAGCTCTCGAGCACGATGTCGGCATCGGTTGCGAGGCGCAGGAACGTGTCGCGACCGGCGTCGGACTTGAGGTCGATGCGCACCGAGCGCTTGCCGCGGTTGAGCGAGAGGTAGAGCGCCGAGCGGGTGCCAAGCTGCTGTTGCTCATCGGAGCCGTAGTAGGGCGGCGCCCAGCGCACGTAGTCGCCCATCTGAGTGTCCTCGACCTTGATCACATCAGCGCCGAGGTCGGCCAGCAGCAAGGAAGCGAACCCACCGGGCAGCAGCCGGCTGAGGTCGAGGATGCGAACGTCGCTGAGAGCGTCGCTCACCCCTCGGCCCCCGGTGGCGAAGCCGAGGAGGTCGCGGGATGTTTCTTCGGCACCCCGAGCAGCTCGCGGGCCTCGCCCACCGTCGCCGCACGTCGACCGACGTCCTCGGCCATCTGGCGAGCCTTGGCGATCAGCTCACCGTTGGAGCGTGCCATCTCGCCGTTGGGTAGGTAGAGGTTGTCCTCGAGGCCGGCGCGGACGTTGCCGCCGAGCACGAGCGAGCTCGCCAGAAGCTTCCACTGCTCCCGCGAGATCCCGATCACCTGCCAGTTGGCACCGCGGTCGGGGCCGCCGGGGATCTGCTCGGACATGAAGGCGACGTTGCGCGCGTTGGGCCGGATGCCGCCGGTGACGCCCATCACGAGCGAGATCTGATGGGGCTCGGAGATCAGCCCCATGTCGATCAGGGGATCGAGGTTGGCGACATGGCCCGCATCGAAGCATTCGTGCTCGGGCTTGATCTCGAGCTCGCGAAAGGCGTTGAGAAAATCGATGATGAGATCGAAGGAGTTATCGAACACGGTCTTGAAGACGAAGTCCTTGCGTCGGCGCGAGTACTTGGCGTAGTTCATCGAACCCATGTTCAGTGCGGCGACATCAGGACGCAGCGCTGTCAGGTACTCGAGGCGCTTCTCGAAGGTGACCCCGAGGGCGCCAGTCGAGTAGTTGATGATCACATCGTCGACCTCGGCCAGGATCGCTTCGGTGATCGCACGGAAGTCCTCGACCTCATAGCTCGGCACCCCGGCGGGGGTACGGGCGTGGATGTGGATCTGCGATGCGCCCTCGTCGACCGCGCGGCGAGCCTCGGCCGCATACTCCTCGGGCGTGTACGGAATCGCCGGGCACTGCTCGCGGTTGGCGATCGCGCCCGAGATCGAGCAGGTGATGATCACCGGGTCTTCGAACCTGCTCATACCGGCATCACTCCGTGCTTTCGCCACGGCCGATCGACGCGCTTGTCCTTTGCCATCCGCAGCGCCGCGATGATTCGTGGCCGCGTTTCGCGCGGGTCGATGATGTCGTCGATCATCGCGTTGCCGGCGGCGACGTAGTTGTCGATCTGCGAGCGCACGGCTTCGAGCATCGCCTCGCGCGTCGCCTCGGGATCGTCGGAGGCCTCGATCGCCGAGCGGCCGATGATGTTGACGGCGCCCTCTGCCCCCATGACCGAGATCTCGGCCGTCGGCCAGGCATAGATCTGATCGGGCTCGTAGGCCTTGCCGTTCATCACGTAGTAGCCGGCGCCGTAGGCCTTGCGGATCACGATCGTGACCTTGGGCACAGTCGCGCGCGAGACCGCGTAAAGCATCTTCGCGCCATGGCGGATGATCCCAGCGTGCTCGGTCTTCGAGCCGACCATGAAGCCGGGAACGTCCTGGAGGAACACGAGCGGGATCGAGAAGGCGTCGCAGAGGTTGACGAAGCGCGCGGCCTTGTCGGCGGAGTCGTTCTCGAGGATGCCGCCCAGCTGCTTCGGCTGACTGGCGACGATGCCGACCGGCTGTCCACCGAAGCGAGCCAGGCAGGTGATGATCGTCTTCGCAAATCGCGGTTTGATGTCGAACCACTCGCCGTCGTCGACGATCTCGCGAATGACGTCGTACATGTCATAGGGCTTGCGGTTCGATTCCGGAATGATCTCCATCAGCTTCTGCGACATACGCTCGGCCGGGTCGGCGCTCTCGCGCAGCGGCGGCTTCAGCTCGCAGTTGGAAGGAAAGAACGAGAGGTATGACTTGACGGCCTCGATGCACTCGGCGTCGTCCTTGCATTCGAGATCGCCGACGCCCGACTTGCGGCAATGGACCTTGGCGCCGCCGAGCTCCTCCATCGAGATGTCCTCGCCGGTGACCGCCTTGGTCAGGTGCGGCCCGGCGAGCGCCATTGCGCCCTGGCCGACCACCATCGGCACGAAATCGGCGAGACCGGGGATGTAGGCGGTACCGGCGGCGCAGGGGCCAAGCATCGCCGCGATCAAGGGCACGACCCCCGACATCGTCACCTCCTCACGAAAGAGATGGCCCGAGCCTGCGAACAGCGATCCCGCCGCCTCCTGGATTCGCGCTCCGGCCGAGTCGAGCAGCCAGATCAGCGGCATCCGCTGCGTCAGCGCCATCTCGCGCAGACGGCCCATCTTGATCTCGCCTGTCATCCCCATCGAGCCGGCCATGACGGTGAAGTCATAGGCGGCGATCGCGCAGGGACGGCCCTCGACGTCGCCCCAGCCGGTGATGACGCCGTCGGCCGGCGCCTCCTTGCCCTCCATCGAGCGCTGCGAGAAATGCGGCCGAGCATGGATGCCCATCTCGACGAACGTCCCAGGATCGACGAGCAGGTCGATGCGCTCGCGCGCCGTCAGCTTGCCGCGCTCGTGCTGCTTGGCGATCTTCTCCTCGCCGCCGCCGAGCTTCGCCCTCTCGCGGCGCTCGTGCAGATCGACGACGAGCTGAGCAAGCTGGGACTCCGCGGCCTCAGGCGCCGGCGCCTCCGGAAGCTCCGCGCCCTCACCTGACCCGGCGGCCCCCGGAGGCGGAGCCGAGGAGGCGGGCGGAACGTTAGGTGTTTGGGTCATCTGTTCTTCCATTCGGGTTCGCGCTTCTCGAAGAAAGCGGTGACGCCTTCGATCGCGTCCTCGGTCGAGAGCTCGATCGTCAGCTGGGCGCGCAAGTAGTCGAGCGCATCGGCGAGCGGCATGTCCATCTGTCGCCACATCGCGTCCTTGCCCAGCCGCATCACCAGCGGCGACTTCGAAGCAAGCTTCTGAGCCCAGTCGGCCACCGCGGCATCGAAGTCCTCGGCGGCGACGACCTTGTTGACGATGCCGGCCTCGCGCGCCTCGTCGGCCGTCAAACGCTCCCCGAGCAGAAGCAACTCGGTCGTCTTCTTGCGCCCGACGTTGCGATAGATCAGAGCCATGATCATGAACGGGAAGAGCCCGACGTTGATCTCGGGGGTGCCGAAGCCGGCGGTGTCCTTGGCAATGATCAGGTCGCAGGCGAGCGCGATCCCGAGCGAGCCGGCGAGCACGTGACCGCCAGCGGCGACGATCGAGGGCTTGCCGAGCTCACCGAGCTCGATGAAGACCTCCGGAAAAAGGCCGGTGCCGAAGAACTTGTCCGAGGTCGGTGCGTCTGCCGCGAAGCCGCCGAGGTTGCCACCGGCCGAGAACACCTTCTCATGCGAGGACTCGAGCACGAGGACACGGACGGCGTCGTCTGCCTTTGCCAGGCGCAGTGCCTCCAGCAACTCGCCCAAGAGCTGATCGGAGAGCGCATTTCGCGTCTCCGGGTCGTCGAGGGTGATGGTGCCGACGTGGTCGGCAACCTCGTAGCGGATCTTCTCGAAATCGGCCATTAGTAGAAAGTACTACTCTACACTTTCTACTTTAGCGAGCGATTTCAAAGGAGACCCGCCAGTGGCCACTGCCGCCTCGACCGTGATCAAGCCCGAGCACGACGGCTCGCGCAAGCACTTCATCTTCAGCGACGAGCATCTCGATCTGCGCGACTCGATGAGCGCCTGGGTGAAGAAGGAGATGCACCCCCACCGCAACGAGTGGGAGGAGACGCTTTGGCCCGACGATGTCATGAGGCGGGCCGGCGAGCTCGGCTACCTCGGCCTCTGCTTTCCGGAGTCCTACGGCGGCCAAGGCGGCGACTACTTCTACTCGCTGATGCGTGCCGAGTGCATGAGCTACTCAGGCTCGGGCGGCACGAACATGGGCTTTGCCGTGCAGACCGACATGGTCTTGCCTCCCGTCCATCTGCTCGGCAGCGAGGAGCAGAAACAGCGATACCTGGTGCCCGGGATCAAGGGCGAGCGCATCGGCGCGCTCGGGATCACCGAGCCGGGCGCCGGCTCCGACGTCGCCGGCATCCGCACCTCGGCGATCCGCGACGGCGACGAGTACGTGATCAACGGCACCAAGACGTTCATCACGAACGGAGCTCGCGCCGACTTCTGCGTCCTCGTGACCAAGACCGATCCCGACAAGCGCCACGACGGGATCACGCTGTTTCTGATCGATCTGCGCGACGAAGACGGCAACACCGTGCCGGGTTTCTCGATCTCGCGCACTCTGGAGAAGATGGGGATGCACGCCTCAGACACCGGCGAGCTCGCCTTCGAAGGCGTGCGGGTCCCGGTCGACGCGGTGCTCGGCGAGATCGGCAAGGGCTTCTACCACATCTCCTGGGAGCTTCAGGGAGAGCGCCTGGTGGCCGCGGCCGGCTGCTACGCGGCGTCTGAGCGGATGTTCGAGAAGACGCTCGAGTACGCAAATGAGCGCGAGGCCTTCGGCCGCTCGATCGGGCGCTTCCAAGTCATTCGCCACAAGTTCGCCGACATGGCGACGAAGATCGAGGCCGCCAAGCAGCTCGTCCACGCGACGGCCTGGCGCTTTGCCAACGGCGAGTACCCGGTGCGGGAGATCACGATGGCGAAGCTGTTCGCGACGCGGGTCTGTCACGAGGTCGCCGACGAGTGCGTCCAGATCCACGGTGGCTACGGCTACATGAAGGAGTACGAGATCGAACGCGCCTACCGCGACCAGCGCCTCAACCGCATCGGCGCCGGGACCGACGAGATCATGCTCGACGTCATTGGTCGCAGCTACGGGCTCTAGGCGGCGACGCTGTAGGTCACCGAGCACTCGCTCGGGCTACCGCGCTCCTACTGAGCAGCGTCGCCCGTATCCCCCTGCGACGTTTCGCCGCCTGCTGTCTGGATCAGCTCGGCGTCGTCGGCGCGCTTGGCGCGGTCGTCACTGGCCAGCGCGGTGAGACGATAGATCCCGGCGTCGGTGATCACAGCAGTCGCCAGCACCGCCTCGCCGGCGTCGATCTTCTTCAGGCCGATCTCGGCGGGAGCGTTGAGGGTGATGTCGGCGCCTGACTCGTCGACATCGTCGGCGGAGACGATCAGCTTGCGCTCGTCGCGGCAAACGCCCTGGACGATGCCCTCGAGCTGAACGGACGAGCTGACCTCGTCGTCGCCGAGGTCCTCCTCGGTGACCACGTCGACGGCCTCCTGGCGCAGGGTCAGCTCGGGCATCGCGGGACGCCTGCCAGAGGGCCCGCAGCCGGGAATCGCGGGCTCGGCTCGCTTGCGCTTCGGCGTCGCCGGCACGAACTCTGCTTCGAACGGGCTGGTGAGAAAGCGTGCATCAACCTCGACCTCGGCTCCCAACGGCGGCGGCGGAGACTGCGGTCCGACCGTGACGAACAGCGAGGAGCCGACGCCCGAGACCGTGTAGCCGTTGGCGACCGGGTCGCGGTAGGTCACGGTGCCGTTGACTGACACCCGCTCGCGACGGCCGTCGAGCTTGCGCTTGGAGCCCTCGTCGTATGTTCCGTTGGCGAGAGTGCGGGCCTCGACCTCGATTGCATCGGCGACGTCGGGGAGCTCGACCGTGTGGATCGAGGAAAGCACGCCCGCCTCATCGGCGATCGTGTAGCTGCCTGCCCTCGCGTTTTGGCGGACGATCGTTCCCGCAAGTTCCGTGAGCACCGGCCCGCTGTCGGCGGCTTCGTCGTCAGCCGGCGGTGGCGGCGTCGCGGTCACCGGCGGCGGCGCTGGTGTCGTCGTGTACGGAGGCGTCTCGAAGCCGCTTGCACTCACGTCGGGCACCGTGGGGCCGAGATCTCCGGAGGGCACGGCGACGTCCGGGCCTTGACTCAGGTCCGAGGAAGCGGGTGACGTGGAGTCGCCGGGCGGTTTGCTCGGCTGGCCGGCGGGGGCATCGTCGGGGGTCGGCGCGAGCTGGACCATGATCGGGCCGTCAGCGCCGCGCGAACCCTCGGTTCCGGGTCCGATCGCGACTCCGGCGAAGATGCCGAAGCCGAGCGCAGCTGCCGCCATCGGCGCCGTCCAGCGACGATCGGTGATCGGCAGGGCCGCCCAGCGAAAGGAAGCGAAGCGCATCAGCGAGGAGCGATCGGGCCGCGCTGCAAGCAGGTTGAGCCGGCGCGGAAACCTCATCTCGCGCCCCCGGCCTGCGCTCCAGGCGGAGGCGACGGCTGGCCCGCGGCCTTACCCTGCGCGGTGACCGGTGTGCTCGATCTCGCCGGCGGGACTTGAGCCGGCGCCGCTGGTGCAAGCGGCGCGGTCCCCACGGCCGGCGCTGAGGTTGCCAACGCTCTGCCGCATCCCGCGCAAAACGCGGCACCGTCGACGAGCGGCGTCGAGCAACTCGGACAGCTACCCGCCATCGCGGCCGGCACCGGCCTGCCCTCGGCACGGGCAAGCTCTGCGTCCACCGCCCGCAGCTTCGCCGCGCGCTGGCTGAGGACATCGAGGCGGAAGTGGTCGCGGATCGCCATCTCATAGACGAGTCCACCGAGGTCGAGCTGGATCGCTTCGAACTCGGCAGCGAGGCGCTGACGCTGCGCGCTGCGCTCGAGATCGCTGCCGCCCGCACCGACAGCAGAGGCCGGCGCCGCTGGTGTCGGCGCCCCCGCCCCCCGCGGCGCCCCCGCTTCTTT
>JBKJXG010000096.1:0-2582 GCA_046716525.1 Solirubrobacterales bacterium | reverse complement strand
CGGCCGCCTCGCGCATCGCGGCGCTCGGCTCGATCGAACCGTCGGTCTCGATCTCCAGGGCGAGCTTGTCGAAGTCGGTCCGCTGGCCGACGCGCGCCGTGTCGACGGTGTAGGCCGCGCGGCGAATCGGCGAGAAGATCGAGTCGATCGGAATCACGCCAATCGGCTGGTCTTCGGACTTGTTCTCCTCAGCGGGCGAGTAGCCACGGCCGCGGCCGATCGTCAGGTACATCTCGAGCTTGGTGCGCTTCTCGAGCGTCGCGATCGGCGCCTCGGGATTGAGGATCTCGACGCCCGCAGGCAGGTCGATGTCCTTGGCCTTGACCTCGCCGGGGCCGGTGGCGACGAGCGGCGCCTCGACCTCGTCGGCGTCGGTGTGCATGCGCACGACGACGTCCTTGAGGTTCAAGACGATGTCGGTGACGTCCTCCTTGACCCCTGCGACGGTCGAGAACTCGTGGGCTACGCCCTCGACGCGCACGCTCTTGATCGCGGCACCGCCGAGCGACGACAGCAGCACGCGGCGCAGTGAGTTGCCGATCGTGTAGCCGAAGCCCTTGTCGAGCGGCTCAACCGTGAACGTGCCGTGGTTTTCGTCGACGTCCTCGCTGGAAATCTGTGGGATCTGGAATTCGGGCAGGGTGGTCATTACTTCCTCTTCGCTTGTGGGAGTACGGGGTCGCCCTACTTGGAGTAGAGCTCGACGATCAGCTGCTCATCCACCGGCGCGGTGATCTCGCCTCGGTCCGGCAGGCGGAGCACCTTCGCCGTCAGAGCATCGTGATCTGCCTGCAGCCACGGTGGGACTGCTGCGGTCAGCTCGGTTGCCTGGCGAACGATGTCGCTGGCGTTCGAGCTGGCCTTGATCGTGATCACGTCGTCGGGCCGGACTTGGTAGCTGGGGATGTCGACACGGCGACCGTTGATGAGCCAGTGGCCGTGGTTGACCAGCTGTCGCGCCTGGCGCCGTGAGGCGGCGAAACCGAGGCGGACCAAAACATTGTCGAGGCGGCGCTCGAGCAGGCGCAGCAGGTTCTCGCCCGTGACGCCCTCCTGGCGCGAGGCCTTGTCGTAATAGCTGCGGAACTGGCGCTCGAGCACGCCGTAGAAGCGGCGGGCCTTCTGCTTTTCGCGCAGCTGGTTGCGGTATTCCGAAGCGCGCACACGACCGCGGCCGTGCTCACCGGGCGGATAGGAGCGGCGCTCGACGCCGCACTTCTCGGTCATGCAGCGCTCGCCCTTGAGAAAGAGCTTCTGGCCCTCGCGGCGGCACTGCTTGCACTGGGGTCCGGTATCGCGAGCCATTACGGGCGCCGCCGCTTCTTCGGCCGGCAGCCGTTGTGGGCTTGGGGGCTGACGTCCTTGACCGTTGTCACCTGGATTCCGGCGGCCTGCAACGAGCGAATCGCCGTGTCGCGGCCTGAACCGGCGCCCTTGGCGTGGACCTCGACGCGCTCGACGCCATGCTCCATGCCCTTGCGGGCGGCGGCGTCGGCGGTCACCTGAGCGGCGAACGGCGTCGACTTGCGCGAGCCCTTGAAGCCGGCCGAGCCGGCGGATTCCCAGCAGACCACGTTGCCCTCGGGGTCGGTGATGGTGACGATCGTGTTGTTGAACGAAGTCTTGATGTGGGCGATCGCGTAGGGGACGTTCTTCTTCACCCTGCGGCGAGTACGGCCCTTGGGCTTCTTCGGTTGCGGCATCTAACTGCTCACTTCTTCGCCGGCGCCTTCTTCTTGCCGGCGATGCTCATGCGCCGGGGGCCCTTGCGACCGCGCGCGTTGGTCTTCGTACGCTGGCCACGGGTCGGCAGGCCGCGCCGGTGGCGCATGCCCCGGTAGGCGCCGATCTCCGACAGCCGCTTGATGTTCTGCGAGCGCTCGCGGCGCAGGTCGCCTTCGACCTCGCCTTCCTCGACCGCGTCGCGTAGTTTGATCGTCTCCTCCTCCGTCAGGTCCTTGACGTAGGTGTCGGGGTCGACCCCGGTCTTCTTCAGCAGCTCGTTCGCGGTCGAGCGACCGACGCCGTGGACGTACGTGAGGCCGATCTCGACCCGCTTGTTGAGGGGGAGGTTGACTCCCGCGATTCGTGCCAACTGACTAGCCCTGCCTTTGCTTGTGCCGTGGATTGCTGCAGATGACGAGCACGACGCCTTTTCGCCGGATGACCCGGCAACGCTCACACATCGGCTTTACGGACGCTCGTACCTTCATCGGCCCTTCTTGGGTCGTATCGATCAAACCTACGGAGAGGGCCTGCAGGCCCCATGAATCGGGCTAGCAGGCGCAACGGACGCACCCCTCAGGGCGACGGCAGATAGTAGCAGGGGCGCGTGAGGCGTCTGACTCTCAGCCCTCGTGCCAGGGCGTGATAATGCGCGGGTCACCGTCGGTGATCGCGACGGTGAACTCGAAGTGGGCCGCGAGCGAGCCGTCGGCCGAGTAGACGGCCCAGTTGTCGTCGCCGACTCGCACCTCTGGCCCGCCTGCGTTGACCATCGGCTCGATCGCAAAGACCATCCCCGGCTCGAGCTCTGGCCCCCGCCCCGGTTCGCCATAGTTGGGCACCTGCGGGTCCTCGTG
>JBKJXG010000095.1:0-2629 GCA_046716525.1 Solirubrobacterales bacterium | reverse complement strand
GCCTGGGCCTGGTCGCGGCGGCCGATTCGCTTCTCGGCCAAGGCGTTGAGCAGCACCTTGGCTCCGGCGCGGCGCTCGTCGCGCGGCCAGGCGGCAACGACATCAACCGCATCGTCGAAGGGCTCTGCCTCGCGCAGCGCCGCGACCTCGCTCAGCGCCTTCAGTCGCAGCTGGTGGTTTCGGTTTCGCTGCAGGCACGTGAGCAGGAAGCGCCGGCGCAGCTCCTTGGCCTGATCGTGTTGGATCATCGTCTTCACGCGGCGCCAGTTGTTCGACGTCACGCGCGCCCCGGCCAGCGCCGCCCAAGCGTGCTGCTCGGAGTAGTTGAGGTTCTCCACCGCGATTCGCCACAGCTCGCGCTCGAGCACCGCGAGGCGGCGCTCGGGCTCGGCGGCGACCGGGACGACGCGGCGCTCGACGCGAACCCTGCGCCCCCGTCCGCGGCGGACGGGGCCGACGACGATCGCTCCGCCGCGATAGACGTCGCGGTCGAGCAGGCTGTGCAACGTGACGATCGTCTCGTCTGATGTCGTCGCTGGGTGCACGAGGTCGATAACGAGGCCCGCCTCCTTGCCCGGGTTGCGGCGCGTGACGCGACCGACGCGCTGCTGGTAGACACGCCGCGATGCCGTCGGCGCCAGGTGCATGCAGATCGTCGCACGGGGTGAGTTCCAGCCCTCGGCGAGCAGCATCGCGTTGCAGAGCACGTCGACCTCCCCGCGCTCGAAGCCGGCGAGAATCTCGGCCAGTTCGCGCTTGGGGGTCTCGCCCGAGACGGCCTGGGCGTTGATGTCGACCTTGCGAAAGGCGGCGGCGACGTTCTTGGCGTGCTTGACGCCGGCGGTGTAGACAACGCCCGGCACGCGCTTGAAGCGCGACTGGTAGAGGTCGGCGATCGCGACATTGAAGGGCTCCTGGTCGAGCAACGCAGCGAGCTCCTCCTGGTCGAAGTCCTGGTCTACTTCGCCGCGGCGAAGCGGCACCTTGGCGATCGTTCGCACTCCCGGGCCCGGCGGTATGCGGATGCAGCGCAGAGGTGAGATCACTCCCCGGCGGGCGGCCTGAGCCAGGTCGAAGCGGGAGGTCTGGGTGGGGAAGAGGTCGGCGACGTGGCGGGCAATCAGGGCACCGGTCGCGGTCATGCCGATGAACACCGGGCCGGTCCAGTTGCGAATACAGGCGCTGGTCTTCTCACCGAGCGCGGTGTGTGCCTCGTCGCAGATCACGATCGAGTAGGCGTCCGAGACGCGGCCCGCGTTGCGCACGAACCACTGGTAAGTCTCGACCGTCACCGGCCCGTAGGGATGATCTGACCCGTCGAGCAGCGGTGGCGAAAGACGATCCTTGTACCCACGGGTCGAGATCTCGCCGATGAACTGGTCGACGAGATTGCGACGGTGGGTGAGGATGAGGACGCCGCCGGTGCGTGAAGCCTCGATGAAACCGACAGCGGCCACGGTCTTGCCGGCGCCGGTCGCGTGCTCGAACCAGAACCTGCGATCGGCGCCCGGATCCTCGGGAGCCTCCGCGACCAGGTCCTCGTCGGCCTCGGCGTCGGGCTCCTCCCAGTCCTGGGGCTCCTCGTCCTCGGCAAGTTCCTCGCTCTCCGGGGGGAGCTCCTCGCCTTCCGCTTCGAGCTCGTCGTCATCGAGCAGGTCGGCACCGTCGTCGCCGTCCTCTTCGTCGTCGGTGACGACAACCGATTTCACGGTGGGCTTGGCCTCGACTGCGGGGGCCTCGTTGCCGTTGGTCTGCGCCTTGCCGTTGCGACCGTTTCGCCGCGCTTCGCCCTCTGGGCTCTCCAGCTCCGTGGTCATCGCGGCGAGAGTCCCGGAGAGCGCGTCGACTTGGTGGTCGTTGAGCTCGGCGCCGTCGAGAAGCTTCGGCATGTCCTCGGAAAGCAGGCGTTCGAGCCCGAGCAGCAGGGAGTAGTCGCGGCGCCACTGCATCGACGGCGTCTCGGCGCCCTCGCCGATTTCCGCCAGAGCCGCTTGAACCGCGCGCAGGCGGGCGGTGCCCGCGATGATGTCGGCGAGCGTCTCGCCTTCGAGCAGGATCGGCTCGCGGGAGAAATCCCGCACTAGATCGAGTTCAGCTTCGCTCAACTCGCTGGCCGCTTTCGCGGCAACGTCAGTCTGATTGGACATGGGAAGGGGGGGATGTGATCCGTGCTCGCCTAAATACCGAACGGTGTTTCAGGATGTGGGCGGCGAGCGAAGTAAGCTCAGAAGAGGTGGGCGCCGGGCCGGGATATCGTTACCCCTCTTGCCGATCCGACGTCCTCCGCTGGTCCAAGTTCCTACGGGACCAGGGGCTATTGAACCACACTCACAGGCGATGCGCGACACGACCACTCCCAAGAGCAGGCTTCGCATCATCGTTGGCGCAAGCGCGATCTCGGCGGCGATCACGTTCGGAGCGTGTGGCGACGACACCGAGAACCCAGGCTCGGGAAATCCCGAGTCCGCGGGAACCGAGGCCGAGTTCGCACAGGCGCTCGCGGGAGCGCCGCCTGCTCTCGCCGATCTCTACGCCGACGCCAACACGATCATCGAGGGTGGACCCGAGGTGTTCAAGGAGAAGCTGGCCGAGCTCGAGGGACATCCGGTCGTCGTCAACAAGTGGGCAT
>JBKJXG010000094.1:0-9021 GCA_046716525.1 Solirubrobacterales bacterium | reverse complement strand
CATCCACAGCGCCGACCTCGTCGCCGCCTACGAGGCGTTTAGCGCCGACCCCAAGCCCCGCGCCCTCAACAACATCGGTGGTGGGCGACGCTCGAACTGCTCGGTGCTGGAGGCGATCGAAGCATGTGAGCGCATCGCCGGGCGCGAGCTCGACTGGAGCCTCGACGAGGCCAACCGGATCGGCGACCATCGCTGGTGGATCTCGGACGTCTCCGCCTTCGAAGCCGACTATCCCGTTTGGCAGCCGCGTTTCGGTACCGAGGAGATCCTCACCGAGATGCACGAGGCCAACGCGGAGCGGTGGCTGGCAGCTTGAGCCGCGTCCTGGTCACCGGCGGCGCCGGCTTCATCGGCGCCAGCATCTGCGTCGCCCTTGCCGCCGACGCCGAGCACGAGGTGATCGCTCTCGACAACCTGCACAGGCGCGGATCGGAGCTGAACCTCAATCGGCTGCGAGAGGGCGGCGTGCGATTCGTCGATGGCGACGTTCGCGATCGACAGGCCCTGGACGAAGCCGGGCCAGCGGACGTGCTCCTCGAGTGCTCGGCTGAACCCTCCGCGTTGGCCGGGATGAGCGGCGATACCGCGTATTTGTTCGAGACGAACTTGGTCGGCGCCTATAACTGCCTCGAGCACGCACGACGCCACCGTGGCCAGCTGATCTTCCTCTCGACCAGCCGTGTGTATCCGTACGGGGCGCTCAACTCGCTCGAGATAAAGGAGACGGAGACCCGCTTCGAGCTCAGCGATCAGCAGCCCGTGCCGGGAGCGTCGTCCAGGGGAATCTCCGAATCTTTTCCGCTCGAGGGACCGCGCACGCTCTACGGCACGACCAAGCTCGCGGCCGAGCTGCTGGTCGCCGAGTACGCGGCAAATTTCAAGCTCGCAACCGTGATCAATCGCTGCGGGGTGATCGCGGGCCCGTGGCAGATGGGCCGCGTCGACCAGGGTGTCTTCACCTACTGGCTCCTGCACCACCACTTCCGCCGCCCGCTCACGTACCTCGGCTACGGCGGCTCGGGGCGGCAGGTTCGCGACCTCCTGCACGTCGACGATCTCGTCGCGCTGATCGTCGATCAGATCAGCGAGCCCGAGCGCTGGCGCGGCTTCACGGGCAACGTTGGAGGAGGGCGCGAGTGCAGCCTGTCGCTGCGGGAGACGACCGAGCTGTGTCGCGAGCTCACCGGCAATCAGGTCGAGATCGCGGCCAGCGACGACAGCCGCCCCGGCGACGTTGCGGTTTACATCTCCGATTGCGCGCACCTCGAGCGCTTCAGCCGGTGGCGGCCTAGCCGCAGCCCGGCCGAGATTCTCGCCGACACCCATGCCTGGCTCGTTGCCGAGGGAAGCGAGGTCGCCGCGTCACTCGGCTTCGAGGAAACGCCACGGTGAGTGCCGAGCGCTGGTTGCGTTGAGCGAGCGGGCTCGCCGCGTCGCGACCTCGACCTGGTTCCTCGGAGCAGTCGTCTTCGCACTCACCTGGGGTGGCGGCCAGCAGATTCCCTACCCCCCACCCAGCCTCGACTACTCGCTGCACGGCGCGCTCAACATGGCGGCGGTCGAAGGGTTGAACTTCGGCACCGACTTCACCTTCACCTACGGGCCGCTCGGCTTCCTCAAGTCGTACATGGTCTTCTACGAGTGGCCCGCGCGGCTGGCGGTGATCTACGGCGCCGCACTGCATCTGGCGCTGTCGCTGACCCTCGTCTGGGCGTTGCGGCGCAACTTCGGAATCGTCCTTGCGCTCGCGCTGGCGCTCGTGCTCGCCATGCTCGCCCGGGGAGACGGGCTCGCCGTGGGGGTCCGAACCGATGCGGCGGTGATCATCCTCGCCTTCACCTGGTGCATCGCCGCCGTGAGCAGGGATGCCCCCGAGCTCGCCCGGCAGGTGCTCGTCTTCGGTGGTGGCGCCTTTGCCGCGATCGAGGTCCTGGCAAAGCCCAACGTCGGGCTCTTAGTGCTGGCGCTGGTGGTGGTCGCCGCGGCGGCGATCGATGGCGACCGACGGCGAAACCTTGGTCTGGTCGCGCTCACCTTCGCCGGATCGCTCGCGGTGCTGTGGTTCGCATCGGGACAGGGCGTCGGCAACTTCATCAGCTATTTCAGCACCGGATTCGAGTTGATGACGGGGTACTCGAGCGGCGCCCGCTTCGAGTGGAACGACCACACCTACGACTATTGGTTGGCCGCGCTGCTGATCGGGATGATCGGCGTCGTGGCCGGGATCGGAACCCGCGGTCTGCCGCGGCGCCGGCGCGCCGCGATCCTGATCATCGCCGCCGTCGTCTGCTTCACCGGGGTGAAGAGCGGTTTCGTCGCGCACGACATCTACCACATGGCAACCTTCTATCCGGCGATGGCCGCCCTGCTGTGCGTGCTGCCATTCCCGCGGGATCTCTTGCTGCGGGCTGTCGCGCTCGCCGGGGCCGCGGTCGCGATCGCCGGCGCCACGACGACCTTCTACACCACCTCCCAGCCATACCCGCTCGACGATCCCCTGGCCAATTTGCGCAACGGCGTGCGCACAATCGCGACCATGCTCGACGAGGGCAGGCTGGATGACCAGATCGCCGCCAACCGGGCCGTTCTGCGCGAGGCCTACGCGCTCGATCCTCAGACCTTGGAGGCGCTGGCCGGCCACTCGGTGCACGTCGACCCCTCCGAGACGTCGGCGGTCTGGGCCTACGGGCTCGAGTGGGAGCCGCTGCCTGTGTTTCAGCCCTACGCCGCGTGGACCGCGAGCCTCGACGATCTCAACGCCGAGGCCACCGCCGATCCCTCCGGCCCGGAGCGAATCCTGCGCCAGAACCTCGACGCTCTCGGGAGATTTCCCGCATACGAGTCGCCGAACGCGATGATCGCGATGCTGTGCCGGTTCGAGGCGATGTACACGACCGAGACCTGGCAGGTGCTCGGCCGGGTCGAGGATCGCTGCGGGGAGCCGCGCGAGCTGGAGACGGTCGAGACCACGTTCGGCGAGCCGGTGGCGATCCCCGCGGCGCCGCCGGGCCATGTCGTCTTCGCCAGCGCCGACGGACTCGAGCTCTCCGCCTGGGAGCGCCTGCGCAGCGTGGTGTTTCGCTCCGAGAATCGCCAGGTCGTTTTCGAGGGCGATCCGTTCGTCTACAACTTCCTCCCCGGGACTGCCGGCAACGACCTGCTGCTGGCCGCTGCTCCCGGGATCGACTACGCGGAGCCGTACCCGCTGGCGCCGACGGCCGGCTCGCTGACCTTTCTCTTCGACCGCGATCCGCTCGACCGCGGGATCGAGCTCACGTTCTACGCCATGCCCGTGAAAGAGGCCGGTGAGTCCCCGCCCGCGTCGTGATGGCGACCCCGACAACCGGCCTTGCGCCACAATCCGCGATTCAAATGAGCACCGAAGCACTACCCAGCGCCGGATCCCAGGCGCAACCCAAGCGGCCACCGAAGGTAATCGTGGTGATGCCCGCCCGCAACGCCGCGCGAACGGTTGCATCGGTGCTCGGCGCAATGCCCTCCGGATCGTTCCACGAGATCATCCTCGTCGACGACAAATCGACCGACGACACGGTCGAGGTGGTGCGCTCGTTGCCTGTCCACCTGATCTGGCATCCGCACAACGTCGGCTACGGCGGCAACCAGAAGACCTGTTACCTCGAAGCTCTCCAGCGCGGTGCCGACATCGTCATCATGCTTCACCCCGACGGCCAGTACGAGCCCGAGATCCTGCCGCGGATGGCGCAGCCGATCATCGACGGCGAAGCCGACATGGTCCTGGGCTCGCGCTTTGCTGAACCCGGGGCGGCGATCGCCGGCGGCATGCCACGGTGGAAGTACGTCGCAAATCGCTTTCTCACGACGATGGAGAACCGCGTCCTCGGCACGGACCTGAGCGAGCTTCACACCGGTTATCGGGCCTACTCGCGCGAGCTCTTGCTGACGATCCCGTTCCTGCGCAACTCGCTCGACTTCAGCTTCGATTCCGAGGTGATCATGCAGGCGGTCCACTTCGGCTTTCGCATCGGCGAGGTCCCAGCCCGCAGCCGCTACTTCGAAGACGCATCCTCGGTTTCGTTCAAACCCGGCGTCATCTACGGGCTCAAGACCCTGTGGTCCGCCCTGCGACTCGTCCTGCACCGGAGCGGGATCGTGCCGTCGCGCAAGTTTCGCCCTTAGCCGGTGAGTAGGGCGACCGGTTCGAACGAAGAGGCGCGCGCGGTTGGAGCCTGCGCTTGGTGCGGCGGGCCGATTGTCGCCGGCGACGAGCGCACTGCCGCCGGCGCTGTCTGCCCGCGCTGCGCCAGCGCGACCACCGAGCCCGTGCCGTCGGACGCGGAGCTCGAACTCGCTTACGCCTCCTGGTATCGCCCGGAGAGCGGCCGATTCTCGGGCGCCGGCGACGCGCTGCTCAGCCGTACCCGCGGATTGCTCGCCTCCCGACTTGATCAGATCGCCCCGCCGGGCTCCATCCTCGACGTCGGCTCGGGCGATGGCACCCTGCTCGCGGCATTGCGCGCGCAGGGACGTGAGGCGGTCGGCGTCGAGCGCGCCGCGCAAAGCGAGGGCGTCATCAGCGCCGACGTGCGCGAGATCGAGCGCGGCTTCGCGGGCGTGGTCTTCTGGCATTCGCTCGAGCATCTGCGCGACGCCGGTGAGGTGATCGGCCATGCCGCCGGATTGCTCGAGCCGGGCGGGGTGCTGGTCGTTGCGATGCCAAACTCCGCCAGCATTCAGGCCCGGCTCTTCGCTGATCGCTGGCTCGCGCTCGACCTGCCGCGCCATCTGGTGCACGTGCCGGCCTCGGCGCTGCATCGGCGCCTGGGCGATCTCGGGCTCAGGGTCGAGCGCACCAGCTACGCCCGCGGCGGCCAGGTCGTCTTCGGCTGGCTGCACGGCCTGGTCGGCTCGCTGCCGGGCAATCCGGACCTCTACGACGCCATTCGCCGGCCGCAAGCGCGCCACGAGCCGATCTCTCGCCGTCGCCGCGCCGCCGCCTTGGTCGCAGCGGTTGCACTGGCGCCGTTCGCCGCCGTCGCCGCGGTCGTCGAGATCGCTCTGCGCCGGGGCGGCACCACCTATATCGAGGCCCGACGTCCGTCTGCCGGTCATCTAGCCTGAGCAGCTCATGGGCGCGGTTGAAAGCTCGGGCGCTGGGTCGCAGCGCTCATGGGTCAGGGACGCGTGGGCTTGGAGCTCGCGTCACCCCTTGCTGCTGTTGGTGGCCCTCGGCGCGGCGATCAGGTTCGCGACGCTGACCAGTCAGGGATTCTGGCTCGACGAGCAGGTGACGGTGAGCCTCGTTCAACTGAGCCCGATCGAGCTGCTCAAGCAGGTGATCGCGACGGAATCGAATCCGTCGCTGTACTACCTGTTGCTGGGCGGCTGGGAACGAGTCTTCGGCAGCGGCGAGTTCGGTATTCGCTCGTTCTCGGCACTCGCCGGCACCGCCGCGATCCCGCTCGTCTTCCTTGCCGCAAAGAGCCTGTATTCACATCGCGCCGCGGTGATCGCCGCCGCGATCACGGCCACCAGCCCGCTGCTGATCTGGTACTCGCAGGAGGCCCGCAACTACGAGCTCCTGCTGTTCTTCGCGGCGCTCTCGTTCCTTTGCTTCGCCAAGGCTCTCGACGATCACGGTTACCGCTGGCTTTGGGCCTGGGCCCTTGCCAGCGCGGTGGCGCTCGCCACGCACTACTTCGCCTTCTTCTTGATCGTGCCCGAGGCGCTTTGGTTGCTTTACCGGCGCCCGGGATCGCGGATCGACACCGCGATCCCGATGGGCGCGATCGTGGTCGTCGGCCTGGCGCTGTTGCCGCTGACGGCGACTCAGCGCGGTCGCGGCGACTGGATCGAGGGGTACGACTTCGCCGGACGCCTGTTCAACGTGCCCGAGCACTTTCTCGTCGGCTATCACGTGCCCTGGGCCGCGATCCCGCTGGTGGCGCTGGGGCTCGTCGTCGCGGTCGGTGTGTACGCGGCCTGGCGCGCCGATGGCTCGGCGCGGCGCGGGCTGGCGGTCACCGGCTCGATCGTCGCCATCGGCTTCGGACTGCTGTTGCTGGCGTCGCTTGCCGGCGACGACTACATCCTCACCCGCAACGTGCTCGAGCTGTGGCCCGTCGTCGCGGTGCTGATCGCGATCGCATTGGCGTCCCCCGCGGCCGGGCGTCTGGGAACCGCAACCGCCGTCGTGCTCTGCATCGGCGGCGCTGCGCTCGCGATCTGGAACGCGGTTACGCCCGCAGCCCAGCGCCAGAGCTACGACGAGATCGCCGCGGAGTTCGAGCAGGAACCAGGCAACCGCCTGTTCGTCTCGCAGAGCAGCTTCAGTTCGCCGTTGATCCTCTACCTCGACGGGTCTCGCGCTGCCGCCGATACCGAGCTTCAGACCTCGGAGCTGATTGTGATCGAGCCGCGTCCCACCGAGAACTACGCGATCGGCGAGTGCCTGTACCTGCCGACCTGCGGCGGCGTTGACGTCGAACCCCCGCCGCACTTCGAGCCCCCGCCCGGTTTCTCGCTCGAACGCGAGGGCGCGACTGAGAGCTTCGACTACTCCGTCTACACGGCGCCGGCGCCACTGGCGATCGAGCGCCCGCAGGAGTACTTCACCCCCCGCGTCTTCTTGCAGGAAGGGCCTGGATGACGCGATTCATCACCTCGACCTGGACCCTGGGGGGACTCGTTTTCCTGCTCACCTGGGGGGGTGGACTCGGCGAGCTTGCCGAACCGAGCATCGACAACTCCTTTCACGCCGGATTGCAGATGGCCGCCGTCGGCGACATCCAGTTCGGCCCCGAGCTGCTCGTCACCTACGGCCCGCTCGGGTTTCTCAAGTCGGGGCTGATCTTCGAGGCATGGCCGGCGCGCCTCGCGGGCGTCTATGGCATCGGACTGCATCTGGCGCTGTCTCTCAGCCTCGTCTGGGCCGCGCGGCGCAACTTCGCCCTGCCGATCGCAGTCGCCCTGGCCGCCGTCACGGCGGTGCTCGCCCGTGGTGACCTGACGCTGATCGCCGTGCGAGACGACGCCGCGGTGGTCGTCTTGGCAACGATCTGGTGCATCGCGGCGCTCAGCGCCGAGGCGCCCGAATGGACGCGCAAGATCGTCATCTACGGCGGTGGGCCGTTCGCCGCCGTCGAGTTGCTGGCGAAGCTGAACACGGGATTGATCGTCCTCGCGCTGGTCGGGATCACCGCGCTGGCGATCGAGCATCGACGCCTGCGCAACGTTGCCGTCGTCGCCGCCGGCTTCTTGGCGACGACCGCTGCCCTGTGGCTGATCACGGGCCAAGCGCTGTCCAACGTCGGCGAGTTCCTCAGCGGCAGCCTCGAGGTGATCTCGGGATACTCCGCCGGCGCCCGGATCGACTACGGCTACGACGAGCGCCAGTACGACTACCCGTTCGCGGTGATCCTGTTCCTGGCGGCGGGTGGGTTCGCCTGGCTTACGGCCGGCAAGCTCGCCTGGCCACGGCGGATCGCGGTCGCGCGGATCACCGCAATCGTCGTCTTCACCAGGGCCATGGGCGGCTTCGTCTCACACGAGGTCTTCCACATGGCCGTGTTCTACGCGACGATGCTCGGCCTCCTGATTGCCTTTCCACTGCCGCCGAGCCCGCCGATTCGCTACGCAGCCCTGGGAGCCATAGTCGCCGCCGCGGCGATGGGGTTCACCACGCACTTCGACGGTTTTCCCAAGACCGATCTGCCCGACTACCCGTTGGTCAACCCGGTCGAGAACATATCCAACAGCGTCGACACCGTCGCCACCCTCGCCTCGGGGCGCCTCGACGACGAGATCGCGGAGCGGCGGGCGCGCCTGGTTGAGCAGTACGACGTCGACCCCGCCGGGCTCGCCGCGCTCGAGGGCCACACGGTTCACCTCGACCCCTCGGAGACCGCGGCGATCTGGGCTTACGAGCTCGATTGGCAGCCGCTGCCTATCTTTCAGCCCTACATCGCCTGGACTCCCGAGCTCGACGAGCGCAACGCCGAGGCGGTGGCCTCGGAGGATGGGCCCGAGCGCATTCTGCGTCAGAACCTCGACGCTCTCGGGCGCTTTCCCGCCTGGGAGTCGCCGGCGGCGATGATGGAGGTGCTGTGCAACTTCGAGGCGGTGAGCACGACCGGCAAGTGGCAGGTGCTCGCCCGGGTCCCAGATCGCTGCGGCGAGCCCAGTCCGCTGAAGACGATCGAGACCGAGTTCGGCCTTCCGGTGCGGATCCCGGCCGCTCCCGCGGGAAACATCGTCTTTGCTCGTGTCAACGGCGTTCAGGTCGCGGGGCCGGAGCGCCTGCGAAGCGCGCTGCTGCGAGCCCGCGGCCGCCAGGCCCAGTTCTCCAACGGCGGCGACAAGATCTGGTTGTTGATCGCTGCCACCGCCGGCGACGGACTGATCATGAGCGCGCCCGAGAACATCGATTTTCCCGGGCCCTATCGCTTCGCCCCCAACGCCAAAGAGGTGACCTTCCTCTATGAGGGCGGCCCGGCTGCAAAGCCGATCACCGTCGAGTTCTTCACCCTGCCGGTGCGACCGGCGTCTGATTGAGCGGGGGGATCGGCCAATTGGGCAAGGCGCTCAACCGTTGGCGTTCGCTGCGCGAGCGGCGGCTCGAGCGGCGGATGGCCGCAACCAAGCTGCTGAGAGCCTTCGCAGATCAGTATCCGCGGGCCTTCGTGATCGAGATCGGCGCCAACGACGGCGTCGAGCATGACCCGATCAGGCCATTCTTGATCGAGGGCCACTGGCGCGCCATCCTGGTCGAACCGGCTCCTGAGGCGTTCGTGCGCCTACAGCGAAACTACGCCGACGCCGGCGACCGAATCGAACTCGTCAACGTCGCGATCGCAAACCACGATGGTCACGTGCCCTTCTTCAGCCTCGATCGGGTCGAGGGCGACGCCCGCGAACGGCTCGACGTGTTCGGTTCCCTGTCGGCCGATGCAATCCGAACGAGCGCCGCGATCTTCGTGCCCGAAGAACACAGACGGATCTCTCGCAGTGAGGTTCCCTGCCTGCGCTTCGAATCGTTTTGCG
>JBKJXG010000093.1:0-8888 GCA_046716525.1 Solirubrobacterales bacterium | reverse complement strand
CCGATGGCGAGGAGCTCGCCTACGAGGACATCGTCAAGGGGTACGAGATCGCGCCGGAGCAGTACGTGGTCATCACCAAAGACGACCTCGAGGAGATCGACCCGAAGAAGACGCGGGCGATCGAGGTGCTCGACTTCGTCGACCTCGACGAGATCGACCCGATTTACTTCGACCATCCCTATTACCTCGGTCCCGACAAGGGCGCCGAGCGGGCCTACGACCTGCTGGTCAAGGCGATGGCTGACTCGAACAAGGTCGCCATCGCGCGCTTCGTCCTGCGAAACAAGGAGAACCTCGCGGCGCTGCGGCCGATGGACGGGGTGATGACGATGGCGACGATGCGCTTTGCCGACGAGGTCGTCTCGCCGGAGGAGATCGCCGCCTCGATCGAAGCCGAGACCGACTCGGCCAAGCCGTCGAAGAAGGAGCTCGACATGGCGAAGGCCCTGATCGATTCGCTGAGCTCGGACTTCGACGCGAGCTCATACCGCGACGAGTACCGCGAGCAACTGCTGGCGCTGATCGAGCGTAAGGCCAAGGGCGAAGCGGTTGTCGAGTCCGCCTCCGAGGCACTGACGCCGACCAAGGCGCCCGACCTGATGGCGGCGCTCGAGGAAAGCCTCGCAGCCGTCAAGGGCGACGATCCCAAGCCGGCGAGCAAAGCCAAGCCGAAGTCGCGTTCCAAGAGCTCAACCTCGAAGCCGAAATCGCGAAGCAAGGCCAAAGCCGCGAAGTAGAGGTCGACGGGCGCACGATCGCGCTCACCAACCTCGACAAGGTGCTGTGGCCGTCCGTCGGCTTCACCAAGGCGGAGTCGCTCGACTACTACGCGAGGATCGCCGAGACGATCCTTCCGCATCTCGCCGGCCGCGCCCTGACCCGGGTCCGATTTCCCAACGGGGTCGAGGCCAAGCGCTTCTACGAAAAGCGAGCTCCCAAGCACACGCCCGATTGGGTGCAGACCGCGACCGTCGAGATGGGCACCGCCGGGCCGATCGACTTCATCGTCTGCAACGAGCGCGCGACACTTGTCTGGCTCGCTCAGCTCGCAGCGCTCGAGCTGCATCCGTCGCTTTCGCTCGCCAACCACCCCGAACGGCCGACCGTTGTCGCCTTCGACCTCGATCCCGGTGAGCCGGCGACAATCGTCGAATGCGCCCGGGTGGCCCTGATGGTGCGTGCGCTTTTCGCCGACCTCGGGCTCGAGAGCTTCGCCAAGACCTCGGGCTCGAAGGGGCTTCAGGTCTACGTGCCGCTGAACACCAAAGTCAGCTACGAGCAGACCAAGCCGTACTCGAAGGCGGTGGCGCAGGCTCTCGAACGCTCCGAGCCCGATCTCGTTGTGTCGCAGCAGAAGAAGGAGTTGCGCAAGGGCAAGGTCCTGGTCGACTGGAGTCAGAACGACTACTCGAAGACCACCGTCGCCGTCTATTCGCTGCGCTGTCGCGAGCGGCCCTGGGTATCGACGCCCCTGAGCTGGGCCGAGGTCGAAGCGCTCGAAAGCAGCGGCGATCCCGACTCGGTGCGCTTCGAGGCCGCGGACGTGCTCGAACGCGTCGAACGCCACGGCGACCTCTTCGCTGCGGTGCTCGAGCTCGAGCAGGAGCTTCCCGAGCACGGTTAGACGCTCGGCGGGTTAGAGTCGGGGCAATCGATGAAAAGGGGAATGCGGTGAAGGTTTCAGAGGCTCAGCAGGCAGCTCGCGCGACCTGGGCGGCGGGCGACTACGACGCAATCGCCAACTACATCTGGAGAGTCGGCGGCGATCTGGTCCAGCGGATCGGAGTCATCGACGGTGACACCGTCCTCGACGTCGCCTGCGGTACCGGCAACGCCTCGATACCCGCCGCGCAGGCCGGCGGGCGTGTCACCGGGCTCGACCTCACGCCGGAGCTGCTAGATGGCGCCCGCGGGCGAGCTGCTGAGGCTGGTGTGGAGATCGAGTGGGTCGAAGGCGATGCGGAGCAGCTTCCTTTCGAGGACGCCAGCTTCGATCTCGTGCTGTCGACGTTCGGCTGCATGTTCGCGCCGAACCACGCCGTCGCTGCGCAGGAGATGGCGCGTGTCCTTCGGCCTGGCGGAAAGATCGGGATTGCGGCTTGGACCCCCGAGGGCGGTATCGGCCAGTTCTTTCGCGCGATTAGCGCCCACGCCCCCCCGCCGCCGGATGGCTTTCAACCGCCTCCTCTGTGGGGCGACCGAGAGCATGTCGGGAATCTCTTCGCTGACACTGGCGTCGCGGTGCGCTTCGAGAATGATGCCGTCGAGTTCCGCTTTGACTCACTCGACGCTGTCGTCGACGAGTACGTCGCCAGCTTCGGTCCGCTGGTCAAACTGCGCGCCGCGCTCGAGCCAGAGGGCCGCTGGCCGGCGGCGCTCGAGGACATTCGAGCGTTCTACGAGCGCGTCAACACCGCTGACGACGGGGGGGTCGAGATGACCGGCGAGTACCTGATCACGCTTGGCGAGAGGCGGGAGAGCTAGACCGGTACGGCCTCGCGACGCGCTGGGCGCCGGCTCAGAGACCGCGCGGTCGCAGCGATCCGGCGCACACCCTCGACCATGTCCTCGGGCTCCAGGTAGCCGAAGGAGAGGCGCAGGGAAACGTCACGGTGGCGCTCGACCGACATCGCAGCCCCAGGCACGCAGGCGACGCCGTTTCGAGCGCACTGCTCGATCAATTCGCGCTCGTCGATCGCGATGTCGAGCGTGAGCCACACGTGGCCGCCGCCCAGCGGCTGCGGGTACGAGGCGGCCGCGCCGAAGTGCTTGTCGATCGCCTCCAGCATCACCGCGCACTGCTCGCGGTAGAAGTCTCGGGCGCGGGGTGCGTGGTCGGCGTGTGCGCCGCTTGCCAGGTAGCGGGCAACGGCCAGCTGAGTGAGCGTGCTCGAATGGATGTCATCGGCGCGCTTCTCGGCCACCAAGCGCTCGAGCACCGGGCCGCTGGCGGCAATCCAACCGGCCCTCAGCCCGCCGCCGACGGTCTTCGACAAGGAGTCGCAGTAGATAACGTGCGCCGGTGCCTGGGCTCGCAGGGACGCGATCGGCTCGCCGCTGAAGTGCAGATCGCCATAAACCCCATCCTCGATGACAAAGAACCCGTGGCTGCGAGCGAGTTCAATTAGACGCTCGCGACGTTCGGCCGAGAGATTGCGACCGGTCGGATTATGCAACCGCGGCTGGATCGCCAGGGCCTTGATCTCGGTGCGAGCAAGCAACGCCTCGAGCGCGCCGACATCGAGGCCGTCATCATCGACCGGGATCCCGATCGCCTCGGCGCCGCTGGCTCGAAAAGCGCGCAGCACCGACATGAAGCTCGGGTCCTCGCAGGCAACGATGTCACCGGGCTCGAGCACGGCGCGCATCGTCAGCGAGAGCGCCTGGCTGGCGCCGTTGACGACGATGATGTCGCGCGGGTCCTCGGGTGCGCCGCGGTCACTTGAAAGCTGTGCGAGCTGCTCGGTCAGCTCCGATACGCCGCGCACCTCCGAGTACTGAAGCGCCCGCTCGATCTCATCGTCGAGCGTTGCATGGGCCGCTTCGCGGATCGCCTCCACCGGCCAGATTCGCTGCGAGGGATAGCCGACGCTGAGCGGGATCAGCCCCTCAGTCACAACATGGCCGTGCATCCCCGCGAGGACGCGATCGGCGTAGCTTTCCTCGAACTCTGGCAGGGCATAGCGCTGCCAGGCGATCGAGTCGGGGACACGGGCGCCGGGCGGGCGGCTTGCGCCGCGGACGAACGTCCCGCGGCCGACATGGGCGCTGACCAGTCCGAGCTCGCGCAGCCGGCGGTAGGCGCGCACGGCGGTGAGATGGTTGATGCCTGCGAGCTCGGCCAGCTCGCGCGTCGGCGGCAGCTGCTCCCCGGCTGCGAGCTCGCCGTTGCGGATCGCCGCCGCGATCAGGTCGACGAGCTGCTGGGTGAGCGAGCGCTCGCCGTCCCTGGTCAGATCAGACAATTCATCTTTGTACGACATTGCTAGCCCCAGTCTCGCTTTGTACTATTGATTGTACGGTCCCTTCAGCGGCAGAATACCGCTAATTATTACTCAAAGGAGACACAATGTCAACCAATACAGCCAACCCGAGCACGACATTGGTGATCCGGGAGGCAACGGGCGCCGATCGCTCCGCCCTGACTGCGGTGGCCCAGCGCGACTCCCGTGCTCTTCCCGCAGGCCGAGTGCTGGTAGCGGAGGCCGACGGGGTGATGCGAGCCGCGATCGCGATCGACTCGGGGCTTGTCATCGCCGATCCCTTCCACCCGACCACCGAGTTGGTGGCGCTGCTTCGTACCCGCGCCCGCCAGCTGAGCTACACCAGGCACAGCCCGCTGCGGATCACCGCCCGCACGCCGCTCGCAGGCGTGGCCGCCGGATAGAGTCGGGGACTCTCGCCTAACCCGCCCGGGTCGGACTTTCAGCCCAGGGGCTGGCGGATCGTCGGCTTGCGGCTGGCGGCGGCCTCGTCGAGCCGGCGCACCGGCGTCGTATAGGGAGCGTCGTGGAGGATCTGGGGGTCGCGCTCGGCCTCGGAGAGAATCTCCTCGATCGCGTCGGCAAGCAAGTCGAGTGACTCGCGCGTCTCCGTCTCGGTCGGCTCGATCATCAGCGCTTCTTCGACCAGCAGCGGGAAGTAGATCGTCGGCGGGTGGAATCCGTAGTCGAGCAGGCGCTTGGCGATGTCGAGCGCTCGCACCCCGAGCTGGCGCTTGGCCGGCGTCGCCGAGAGCACGAACTCGTGCATCGGCGTGCGCTCGAAAGCGAGCTGCAGGTACTTGCCGGAGCGGCCCTGGCGCAGCTTCGCCAGCAGGTAATTCGCATTGAGCACGGCGGTCTCGGATGCTTCGGTGAGGCCGTCGCCGCCGAGGCTGGTGATGTAGGCATACGAACGGACGAAGACGCCGAAGTTGCCCTGGAACCCGCGCAGGCGACCGATCGACTTCGAGTCGGCTGCGCCGTAGTCGAGGTCGAAGCTCGGGCCGGCGCCGTTCCCCGACTCGGCGCGCAAGATCCGCGGCGCCGGCAGGTACGGCGAGATCCGCTCGGAGACGGCGATCGGCCCAGACCCGGGACCGCCCCCGCCGTGCGGCTGGCTGAACGACTTGTGCAGGTTGAGATGAACGATGTCGAAGCCCATGCCCCCCGGGCGCGAGTGGCCCATGACGGCGTTGAGGTTGGCGCCGTCGTAATAGAGAGTGCCGCCGATTTCATGCACGATCGCGGCGATCTCAGCGATGTTCTCGTCGAAGAGCCCGAGCGTGTTCGGATTCGTGAGCATGAGAGCGGCGACCTCGTCGGTGGCCTTCGCGCGCAGGTCGTAGAGGTCGACGCCGCCGCGGTCGTTGGTCGCGACCGTGACCACCTCATAGCCCGCCATCGTCACCGTCGCCGGATTGGTTCCGTGGGCCGTGTCGGGGGTCAGCACCTTGGTCCGCTCGACGCCACGGTCTTCGTGGTAGGCACGGGTCAAAAGCAGTCCGGCGAGCTCTCCATGCGAGCCGGCCGACGGTTGGAGCGAGACATGCGGCAGACCGCAGATCTCGCTCAGCGAGCGCTCCAGGCGCCACATCAGCTCGAGTGCCCCCTGCGCGCGCTTCGGGCTCTGGGCCGGATGCAGGCGGGCGTGCCCCGGTAGCGCCGCGACCTTCTCGTTCAGGCGCGGGTTGTGCTTCATCGTGCACGAGCCGAGCGGGTAGGGGCCCGTGTCGAGATCGAAGTTGCGGCGCGAGAGACGGTTGTAGTGGCGCACGATCTCGGGCTCGGAGATCTCGGGCAGAGCGGGGCCTTCAGCGCGCAGGAGCCTCTGCGGGATCAGCTCTTCGAGCGGCGGTTCGGGCACGCCGGCGGCCGGCAGAGTCGACGCGCGGCGGCCTTCGACGGCCTTCTCGTAGATCGTGGTGGCTGCGTCGCGCTGCTGCGTGGTGGGGGTATCGGCGTTGGCCGGGGGCAGTGAGGGGGAAGGCGCGGAAGTCATCGAGCGATTTCCTCAGCATTCGACGACTTATTGTCGCTATGCGATAACAACTCGTCGCGGCCGCCGATTTCGGCCAATGCCCGACCGAGAGCCTCGGCCAAACGATCGATGTCCGCCTTCGATCGCCGCTCGGTGATCGCCACCAGCAGCCCATCCTCGTACTCCGGGTACTCGTGGCCCAGCGCATAGCCCGCAGCGATCCCGTCCTCACTGACCCGATCCAAGACCTCGGCCGCGGGCGCACCGAGTCGCACCGCGAACTCGCGCGCCACCGGCGCCTCATGCAGTAACGAGACACCCTCAACCGCCGCCAGTTTCTCGCGTGCGTATGCGGTTCGGCACACCAGCAGCTCGCCGAGCTCGACGATCCCGGCGCGCCCGAGCCAAGAGAGGTAGACCGTGCCCGCGAGCGCGTTCAGCGCCTGCGAGGTGCAGATGTTGTGCGTCGCCTTCTCGCGGCGGATGTGCTGCTCGCGCGTCTGCAGCGCCAAGACGAAGCCGCGGCGCCCGTCGACATCGGTCGTCTCGCCGGCGATGCGCCCGGGCATGCGGCGCAGATGCTCTTCACGCGAGGCGAAGAAGCCGAAGGACGGCCCGCCGAAGTCGAGCCGGTTGCCGAGCGGCTGGCCCTCGCCGACAGCGACGTCGACGCCGCACTCGCCCGGTGGGCGCAGCACACCGAGCATGATCGCGTCGACGGAGGCGACGCACAGCGCCCCGGCATCGTGGGCTGCCGCGGCGAGCGCCTCGAGATCCTCGATCGCGCCGAGGAAGTTGGGGTTCTGCACGAACAGCGCCGCGGTTTCGTCGTCGAGCGCCTGGGCGAGCTCAGCCGCATCGGTGACTCCACCCTCGATCCCGACCTCGACGATCTCGGCGCCGAACCCGACCGCGTAGGTCTCGAGCGTCGCCCGCGAGTGGGGGTGCAGTCCCCGGGAGACGACGAGCTTGCGCCGGCCCTTTCCGGCGCCGAGGGCGAGGTAGGCAGCGGAGGCGACCGACGACGGGCCTTCATAAAGCGAGGCATTTGCGACCGGGAGCGCGGTCAGCTCCGAGATCGCCGTCTGGAACTCGAACATCACCTGGAGCCCGCCCTGGGAGACCTCCGGCTGGTAGGGCGTGTAAGGCGTGAGGAACTCCGAGCGTGAGGTGATCGCGTCGATCAGCCCCGGCACGTAATGGTCATACATGCCCGCGCCGATGAAGCACGTTTCCGAGTCGGCGTCGGCGTTGCGGGCGGCGAGGGCGCGAAGGTGATCGAAGACCTCGGTCTCCGAGAGGCCGTCGGCGAGCTCGAGCGGGCGGCCAAGCCGAAGCTCGGCGGGGATGTCGGCGAAGAGCTCGTCGGTCGAGTCGACGCCGATCGTCGCCAGCATCGCGGCACGGTCGGAGTCGGTTGCGGACGTGTAGCGGCTCACTCGGGTGAGGCTAGCGAGCGGAAGCTCGAAGGCGGGTCCCTGGGACCTACCTTCGAGCTCCGTACGCGCCTAGCGCGCTCGCGTTTTTTTTCTCAGCGTGGCTGCTCCGGCCCGCGTCCCGACTCCATTGGCGAATACGGGATCGGTCCGGCGTCTCCGTTGGGTGTGAACAGAACGGTGACCTGCCTCGTGAAGATGTACGAGCCGGTCCCCGTTTCGGAGATCTGCAGGCTGGCGGTGTGGGTGCCCGCGGTCACCGGAACCACCACCGTGTTGGTCGCGGTTCCTCCGTCGTTTCCGTCGGTCCCGCGGTAGACCGTGGCGTTGAAGGGATCATTGGTCGTGCCCACCCCGTCGACCGCGACGCGGCTCCTTAGCGTCCCCGTGGTGCCAGTACTCGCGTCATCCGCCGCCGAGACCGATGCGTTGATCAGCGCGAAACCGTTGGTCGGGGCCGTGAACGGCTCCGAGAGCACGGTCGTGAACCCGTTGGTCGTGAAGTCGTCGATGTCGGTCGACGACGCGTTCCCCTCGGCTCGAACGGAGCCCGATCGGGCGAACTCTGCCGAGTCCAGCGAGTCGAGCGTGTCGGCGTTGTCTGCGTTGGTCGCGTTGGTCGCGTTGGTCGCGTTGGTCGCGTTGGTCGCGTTGGTCGCGTTGGTCGCGTTGGTCGCGTTGGTCGCGTTGGTCGCGTTGTCCGCCAAGTTCACGTGGGAACCGTCGACGTTGGCCTTAAGCCTCTTATTCGCCTGCTTCTTGGCGATCGCCTTGACCTTTGCCTTCGTGATCTTGCTGCTGAGACCGTCGGTCCCTGCAATGGCCGAGCCGGCCATTGCGAACACGAGCGCGCACACTGCCACCACCATCGCCGGTGACGGCCTGGAACTAAACTTCATCGGACCCTCCTGAGTAGATGCGAAGGCAACGGACTCGACAATGCCGATTCCGCCCCCCTGCGTTGACTGCGACAGCCTCTTTGTTGATGAGGCCGTTGTCAAGGCCGGCGCCGCATCAGTCGCCGGCGAGCAGCTCCTTGTAGGCAGCGGGGTCGAGCAGCTGGTCGACCTCCGCGCTGTCGGTGAGCTTGACCTTGACCAGCCAACCCTCGCCGTAGGGGTCCTCGTTGATCTTCTCGGGCGAATCCGCCAGCGCCTCGTTGACTGCGGTGATCTCGCCAGAGAGCGGGGCGATCACGTCGGAAACGGCCTTGACCGACTCCACCTCGGCATAGGGCTTGTCCTTGGTGATCTCGGCCCCGGGCTCCGGCGGTTCGTAGAAGACGACCTCGCCGAGCGCGTCCTGCGCGTACCAGGTGATGCCGAAGGTGGCCTGGTCACCCTCGATGCGGGCCCAGTCGTGCTCGGGGTGGTAGAGCAGGTCGTCCGGATAGGTCTCAGCGGCGCTCGATGCGTCGGCCAAAGCTAACTCACCTCTTCCTTCGTGTAGAGGGGCTTGCTGGAGACGCGGGCGGGGCGCTCCTTCCCGCGC
>JBKJXG010000092.1:0-7891 GCA_046716525.1 Solirubrobacterales bacterium | reverse complement strand
GTGGACCTGGCGTCCGTTGATTCGTCTCGGAGGCTCAGATCGTGGGCCGAGTGTAGCGCCCTCTTTCCCAGCCCTCAAGCCAGGATCGAGCCCATCGTTGAACTCTAAGGCTAATTCTCCACCTTAGACTTTGGCCGATACTCGCGCTGAGTGCAGCGAGAACGCGCGCCGGCAACCGCCGGGCAGGCAGGGCCGCGATTTTCAATCGTGGCGAAAAAGATCCGGGAGAAGCTCGGTCAGGGTCGGCACCGGCAGCCCGACGACATTCGAGAAGTCACCCTCGACCCGGGCGATAAGAGTCGAGCCGAGGCCCTGAATCGCGTACGCACCGGCCCGGTCTTGCCATTCGCCCGATGCGAGATACCGAGCCAGCGCGTCCTCCCCCAGGTCACGGAACGTGACCTCGCTCAGCGCCACGGCGCTGCGCTCGGAGGGCTCGCGCTCACCCGCGGTCCCTTCGACGACGACAACCCCGCTCAGGACCTCGTGCGTACGCCCCGACAGCGCCTCGAGCCGGAGGCGCGCATCACCGACATCCGCAGGCTTGCCGAGCGTCTGCCCGTCGAGGGCGACGTCGGTGTCCACACCGAGGACGGTCGCGCCGGCGCCGCTGGCCTCCCACCCGGCCCAGGCCTTTCTGCGGGCGTTCTCGAGCACGACGTCGCGCGGCGGGCCCGCGCACACCTCGTGCACCCCCGTAACCAGGACGTCGAACTCGATCCCGAGCAGCTCCAGCATCTCGCGCCGGCGTGGTGATGCCGAGGCGAGAACGAGCGGACGATCTAGTCTTGGAACCAGATGCCGATCTCGCGCTCGGCCGACTCGTCGGAGTCCGAGCCGTGGACGAGGTTGAACGTGACCTCGAGCCCGTAGTCGCCTCGAATCGAGCCCGTTGCGGCTTCGACCGGGTTGGTCGACCCGATCAGCTGGCGCGCCGCGGTGACCGCCTCGTGCCCTTGAAGCACCGCGGCGACGAGCGGCCCACCGGTGATGAACGTGACTAGCTCGCCGAAGAAGGGCTTCTCGGCGTGCTCGGCGTAATGGGCGTGGGCAATCGCCTCGTCGGCTTGAAGCAGCTTCAGCCGGGTGATCCGCAGGCCCTTGCGCTCGAAGCGCGCGAGAATCTCACCACTGAGCCCACGCTCGAAGGCGTCGGGCTTGATCAGGATCAGAGTCTCTGAAAGGTCGGCCATCGGCGCTACTCAGCGCTGGGCTTCGGCGGACGGCTCGACGCGGATGTGCGCGTCTCCGCGGCGCGCGAGGTTCGGCTCGTACCTGTAGGGGCCGGGGGCGCGCTGCGCTTCTTCGACTCGCCCTCGGTGGCACGCGGTGGCCGCGGAGCCTCGGAAGGAGTCGAGCTCTCACGCGAGCTGGTCTTCGCGGGAGCCTTCGAGCGCCGCTTCGACGCCGACCGGCGCGGGCGTTCGACCGGCGCAGCTTGGCGGATCGGGGTCTCGCAGTAGGGACAAACGGACCAGCGCGGGTCAATCGGCTTGCCGCACGACTCACACGGGTCCTTGATCCGCGCGCGACAGTTCGGACAGCGCAGGTAGGTGCGCTCTACGGGGTGCTCGCAGTTGGGACACGACGCCTCCTCGAGTTGGCGCACACGCAGCTCGGAGGCGCGAATCTCGAGCTCGCGCTCGCGCCGATCGTCGAGAAACTCGGGCGGACGCAGAATCGAATAGACGATCGTCCCGACGAACGGAAACAGCGAGGCGGCGGTCGCGCAGGCGACCAGCACGGGATCCTTGATCCGCCGGCGGGCGTCGAGGAACGTCCAAGCGATCAGCGCGATCCAGAGCACGACGAGAAAAAGGATCAGCAGGTTGACGGCCAGATTGAGCGCGTCGTTCGTTATGCCGAATAGGGCGACGGTCATGAAGGCTGGGCAGTCTAGTGGGCGAGTCCGGCGGTCTCGAATCAGAGGAAGATGCGCCCGAACAGGTATCCCAGCCCGAAGAAGACAAGGATGACGATCGCGACTATCGCGGCAACAAGCCCCATCATGTGGAGAAGCTCTGAGCGCGCGCTTCTATCCAATATGGGAGAAAAGTTAGTCGGTAATCGCCGCCGATGCAGCGCATGGGTCGAAGCTGGGCGCCCGCGACCACCGCGAACGCTCGGATTTCACGGTTCGCAATAGCCCAGCAGGTAGTGCGATCCGCAGACCACCAGCACTCCGCCGGCCTCCCGCGCCAGCGAACGGCCGAGGGCGATCGCAGCGCTTGGATCGGCCTCCTCGACGACCGATCGGATCCCGGCGGCGCGCGCGAACGCCGCCAACTCGCCGGTTGCCAGCGCCTTGGCGCCAGGGCGAGCCGCGGAGGCGAGTCGCGGTGCGGGCAACTCGGTCGCAACCAGCCCGGCGATCGCAGGCCCAAGTGCGCTGACGATGCCTTCGGCGTCCTTGTCGGCTAGCACCGCCACACAAGCGGTCACCGGGCGCCCCGCCACCAGCTCGGGTAGTGCCTCGGCCAAGGCGCTCGCCGCGGCGGGGTTGTGCGCCGCGTCGAGGATGACCGGCGGGTGGCCCGCCAGCAACTGGGCGCGCCCGGGCAGCCGGATCGCCGCCGCGACGTCGCGAACCCGCTCGAGATCGAGATCGCCGAGCACGGTCTCTGCCGCCGCCAAGGCGACAGCGAAGTTTCGGCGCACGAACGGCACCGGCGTCGGCAGCTCGATCGCGGGCCCGAGATCGCGGACGGTCACCAGCTCGCTGTGGCGCTCGTTAGCCGTCGCGCGCGCCAGCTCGGCGACCTCGCTCGACACCGGTCCCAGCACCAGCGTCGTGTGCTCGCGCAGCACGGCGAGCTTCTCGGCGGCGATCTCGAGCTCTGTGTCACCGAGCCATGCTGTGTGCTCGAGGCCGATCGAAGTGAGGACGGTGGCGCGGGAGAGCAACACGTTGGTGGCGTCGAGGCGCCCGCCGAGACCCGCCTCGATGACCCCGACCTCGACCCCCGCCGACGCCAGGGCAACGAACGCGGCAGCGGTATCTGCCTCGAACTGGGTCACCGAGTCGTCATCGTCGAGCGTGCGCTCGACCGCGGGCACCGCCTCTGCGACGCGCTCGACCGCGGCCGCGAAGCGCTCAGGCTCGATCTCTGAGCCGCCTACTTGGATCCGCTCGGACCAGCGGCGGTCGTGGGGAGAGAGATAGGCGCCGCTCCTGCGCCCATGAGCCTCGAGCAGCGCTGCCGTTATCTCGGCCACCGAGGACTTGCCGTTGGTGCCGACGACGTGAATCGACGTGAACCGGTGCTGGGGCATTCCGAGCACGACGACGAGCTTGCGAATGCGCTCGAGACCGAAGCGCATGCCGAGCGGCTGCAACGAGGCGAGGTAGGCCTCAGCCTGTTCGGGGCTCCAACTCAGGTCAGCTCCTCCAGCTCGGCCCGGTAGCGCTCGAGCTTCTCGCGCTCGTCGGCCACCACCTCCGCCGGCGCCTTGGCGACGAAGCCCTCGTTGGCGAGTTTGCGCTCGGCGCGCTCGATCTCGCCGCGCAGAGAATCGCGACGCTCGGAGATCCGCGCCAGCGCCTGTTCGGCGTCGATCTCAGCCGATGCGACGATCTCGATCTCGCCGATGGTCGTCAGGGCCTCGCCACCGGCGCCGTTGAACTCCAGCCGCGCGAGCTTGGCGATCAGCGCGGGAGGCTCGGAGCCGGCGGCGCGCGCGCTGAGCACGCTTGCGGCCGGCACGCCGACCAGGTCACGCCAGCGGCGCACCTCGCGAGTGAGCTCGATCCAGCCACCGACCTCGGCCTCGGCGCTGTCGTCGATCAGCGCCTGCTGAGGCACGGGAAAGGGATGGTTGAGCAAGAGCTCGGTGCGATCCCCGGCCGCGACATCGGCGAAGAAGCCGTAGATCTCCTCGGTCACGAACGGCATCATCGGGTGCGCGAGGGCAAGCGAGCGCTCGAGCACCCACAGCAGCGTCGCCGACGCGTCCTCGTCGCCTTCATAGAGTCGAGGCTTGACCATCTCCAGATACCAGTCACATACCTCCGACCAAAAGAACGAGTACAGGTTGAGGGCCGCCCGCGAGAACTCGTAAGCGTCGATGTCGGCGCCGACGCTGGCGATAGTGCGTTCGAGCCGCGACGCGATCCAGCGGTCCTCGGCGGTCGCCCGGCGGGCCTCGGGCTCGACCGTGGCTGCGTTGAGCAGGATCAGGCGAGAGGCGTTGTAGAGCTTGTTGGCGAGGTCGCGGCCCTGCTGCACGCGGTCGGCCGAGTAACGCACGTCCTGAGTCGATGCCATTGCCAGGAGGCCGAAGCGAAGCGCGTCGGCACCATGTACCTCGATCTCGTCGAGGGGATCGATCCCGGTTCCGAGCGACTTCGACATTCGCCTTCCATCAGGCGCCTGAATGATCGGCGTGATGAAGACCTCGCGGAAGGGAACCTTGCCGGTGAACTCGAGCCCGGTCATCACCATCCGCGCCACCCAGAGAAAGAGGATGTCGCGACCGGTCACGAGCACGCTCGTGGGATAGAAAGCCTTCAGATGCGGCGAATCTTCATCGGGCCAGCCGAGTGTGGCGAATGGCCAGAGCGCGGAGGAGAACCAGGTGTCGAGGACATCTGATTCCTGGCTCAGCGAGTCGGGGTCGAGCCCGCGCTCGCCGGCCGCGGCGCGCGCGAGCTCGGCCGACTCGGCGACGATCTCCTCTCCCCCGGGTCCGTACCAGACCGGGATCCGGTGACCCCACCAGAGTTGGCGCGAGACGCACCACGGGCGAATCTTTCGCATCCATTCGAGATAGACCCGCTTGTGCTGATCGGGCGTGATCCGGATCTCGTCGCGCTCGACGACGTCTATCGCCGGGGCGGCCAAGCCCTCCATCGCGCAAAACCACTGCAGCGAGATCAGCGGCTCGACCCTGCGGCCGGATCGATGCGAGAACGGGACCGAATGGATGAAGTCCTCCTCGGCGCGCAGCAGACCCTGCTCGCGCAGCTGCTCGACCACCGCCGCCTGTGCCTCAGCTGTCGCCATGCCGGCGAAGCGCTCCCCCGCGGCGTCGTTGATATGCCCGTCCTCGCCGATGACGACGATCTCCTCGAGCCCGTGGCGGCGGCCGATCTCGAAGTCGTTTGGGTCGTGGCCGGGGGTGATCTTCAGTGCTCCCGTGCCGAACTCGGGGTCGACATGCTCGTCGGCGATGATCGGCAGCCGCCGGCCGACGAGCGGTAACACGCAATGCCTACCGACGAGATGGCGATAACGCTCGTCGTCGGGATGGACGGCAACGGCGGTGTCGGCCAGCATCGTCTCCGGGCGCACGGTGGCCACCGTCAGCGCCTCGTCGGAGTCCTCGACCGGGTAGTCGATCGAGTAGAGGCGGTCGGTGATCTCCCGGTTCTCGACCTCGAGATCGGAGATCGCCGAGCGCAGGCCCGGGTCCCAGTTGACGATGTAGTTGTCGCGGTAGATCAGGCCTTTGGCGTGCAGGGCGACGAAGACCCGGTAGACCGCGCGAACGTAACCCTCGTCGAGAGTGAAGCGCTCGCGCTCGTAGTCACACGACGCGCCCAGCCGTTTGAACTGGTTGATGATGCGCTCGCCGTACTCCTCGCGCCAGCGCCAGACGCGCTCGACGAAGGCCTCACGGCCGAGGTCGTGGCGCGAGGCACCTTCGGCGGCGAGCTGCTTCTCGACCACGGCCTGGGTGCCGATGCCGGCGTGGTCGGTGCCGAGCACCCACAGCGCGTTGCGGCCGCGCATGCGGTTGACGCGGATCAGCGCATCCTGAATCGAGCTGTTGAGGGCATGGCCCATGTGCAGGGAGCCGGTCACGTTGGGTGGCGGAACCGCGATCGAGAAATTTTCCTCAGGCGCGCCCTCTGGCGGCGGATCGAAAGCGCCGCTGTCGAGCCAGGCACCGAAGATGCGCTCCTCGACGGCGGCCGGGTCCCAGCGGGTCGTCTTTTCGAGGGTCTCGCGGCGCGCTGCGTCCATGGTGCGCCGCGAGTCTAGAGCCGTGCATCGGCATGGCTCGCCGGTGAGCAACACTCGCAGGCCCCCGTCGGGGTCGCGGCGTTCGACGTTTCGGCGGTCGCGAGGTTAGAGGTCCGTCTGCGCCGGATAGTGGAAGGGCAACGGAGCAACGATGGAAGGCGGTTTGTATGCGCAGGGCAGCAATTGCAGGGATCGCGGGGCTGATGGCGCTGGCAGCGCCCACCGCGGCAGGCGCCGACTCGATCAAGCACGAGGGGACGATCGCGGGCCAGCCGGAAGCCCAGGTCAAGTTCGCGGTGAAGAAGAACGACGGCCGGCTGCAAAAGGTCACCAACCTTCGCTTCAACCGGGTGCCGGTCACCTGCGACGACGGCACCGGCGGCGCGATCACAGCTCAGCTGCCGAATTTCGGCCTCGGCGGCAAGGAGAAGTTCACCCGCAAGGGGCCGATCCAGGGAGCCGGGATCACCGACGGCACCTTGCGCGCATTCGGCAAGATCGCGAGCAACGGCAGGAAAGCACGGGGCAACGTCCGCATCGCCTTCAAGTCCTCGTCGGGCTTGGGCTGCGGGACCGGCGTCCTCAACTGGTCGACGAAAAAGCGTTGAGCGCCGAGCTTCAGGCCGATTCCTGAACCTCATCCAGTTCGTCGTCGGCCACCTCGGGGGGGGCAGCCTGCGTGACCAGGGTCGGCGGCAGGCCCTGCTCGATCGTCTCCTTGGTGACGACACATTTGGAGACGTCGCGGCGCGACGGCAGCTCGAACTGAACGTCGAGCAGCGTGTCCTCGAGAATCGAGCGCAGCCCACGCGCGCCGGTCTCGCGCTCGAGCGCCTTGTCTGCGATCGCCCCCATCGAGTCCTCGTGGAAGTGCAACTCGATCTCGTCGAACTCGAAGAAGCGCTGAAACTGCTTGATCAGAGCATTCTTGGGCTCGGTCAGGATCGTGATCAGGTCGCGGCGCGAAAGCTGGTGAATCGAGGCGACGACCGGAAGGCGCCCGATGAACTCCGGAATCAGGCCGTACTCGATCAGATCCTCGGGTAGCACCTGGTCGTAGAGCTCGCCCAGGTTCTTGTCGAGCTTCGAGGTCACCTCGGCGCCGAAGCCGACCCCCTGGCGGCCGATGCGGCGCTCGATCACGTCGTCGAGCTGGGCGAAGGAGCCGCCGCAGATGAAGAGGATGTTCGTCGTATCGATCGTCAGGAACTCCTGGTGCGGGTGCTTGCGCCCGCCCTGCGGCGGAACCGAGGCGGTCGTGCCCTCGAGAATCTTCAGCAGGGCCTGCTGTACGCCCTCGCCGGAGACGTCGCGCGTGATCGACGGGTTGTCGGCTTTGCGCGCGATCTTGTCGATCTCGTCGATGTAGATGATCCCGGTCTCCGCCTTCTTGACATCGAAGTCGGCAGCCTGGATCAGCTTCAAGAGGATGTTCTCGACGTCCTCGCCGACGTAGCCGGCCTCGGTCAACGCGGTCGCATCCGCGATCGCGAAGGGCACGTTGAGAATGCGCGCGAGTGTCTGCGCGAGCAGCGTCTTGCCGCAGCCGGTGGGGCCGAGCATCATGATGTTCGACTTCTGCAGCTCGATCTCGCCCTCTGACGCGTTCTGCGACATCTGCACGCGCTTGTAGTGGTTGTAGACAGCGACCGAGAGCGCCCGCTTCGCGTTCTCCTGGCCGACCACGTAGTCCTGGAGCACGTCGTAGATCTCAACCGGCTTCGGCAGGCTCTCGAGCTCGAACGTCGGGGCCGCAGTGAGCTCCTCGTCGATGATCTCGTTGCAGAGATCGATGCACTCGTCGCAGATGTAGACGCCGGGACCGGCGATCAGCTTCTTGACCTGGCGCTGAGACTTTCCGCAGAAACTGCAGAGAAGCTGCTCGTTCGAGTCTGTGGGGCGTGCCACGACCTGTTCTCCCTTCG
>JBKJXG010000091.1:0-10341 GCA_046716525.1 Solirubrobacterales bacterium | reverse complement strand
GGGGTGCTGCCCCTCTTCGCAGGCGGCGTGCGGCGGTTGAACGCTTGGTGGGCGACGGGCGCGGGTTTCCGGTAGTGCGTTCGCCCGCGGGCCGGTCTTGCGCGCCCGCGCACGCCCGAGGATCTTCGGCTTCAGCGGATAGACGAGCGGCGACGGCGTGAAATCGAAGCGGCGACAGGAATCGATCGTGAAGACGGCGCCTGTGATCGCGGTGGCGGTGTCGCGATCTGGGTGACAGCCGCCGCCGATGATCGGCCAGACCGTGTCGAGTAGTCGCTGCATCCGGGCGAAGCCCTTGCCCTCGGCGATCACATGCTCATAGAAGCGGAGTTCTCCGCCAGGCCGCAGGACGCGGCGGATCTCGGCTAGCGCCGCCGATTGGTCGGCGACCGAGCAGAGGACGAGTGACGCAACCGCAGCATCGAAGGAGCTGTCGTCGGCGATCAGCTTGTCGGCGAGACCGTCGACCACAATGACCGGCGCCGCGCTCTCCGACGCCCGTTCGCGGGCTCGCTCGCGCAGATAGCCCTCCGGCTCGACCGCGACCACCTCGGTGACCGTGTCCGGGTAGAAGCGGAAGTTGAGGCCGTTTCCGGCACCGATCTCGATCACCCGTCCGTGTAGCCCGGCGAGCAACTCACGCCGGTTCTCGGCCTCGCCGCTTTTCTCCTCATCGCCCGAGAGACGCTCGTAAACGCGGGCGAAGATCGGATGGCGTACGGGATCGCTCATATCCCTGCGAGCCTAGCTCGGCTTCCCAGCGGCCTGGCTGCGGCGCGATTGACGGCGTCCGGAGACCTCACTAATAGGCGAGCCCGCGAAGCCGCTCGAGGTCGAGCACCGTGATCCGGCGGCGCTCGGTCTGGATCGTGCCCATCTCCCGCAACGTTGCCAGCGCCTTCGCGATCGCCTCGCGCGAGCATGCCGTCCAGCCCGCGAGCTCGTCCTGGGTAAGGGGCAGGGCAATCTCGATGCCCTCGGCGGCGGGCTCGCCGAAGCGATCGACGAGCTCGACCAAGCGAGCGGCCAGCCGGCCGAGAGTCTGTGCGGCGGCGAACTCGACGAAGCGGCGGTCCGAGTTACGAAAGCGCTCGATCAAGCTGGCAATGAGCGCTGTGGCGAACCCCGGACGTTCAATCAGCGAGCGAAACTCCGAGGCGGAAACCCCGAGCGCCTCTACCGGTTCGAGTGCCTCGGTGTTTCCCGAGCGCGCTTCCCGATCGATCACCGAGAGCTCACCCAGCAGCTCGCCGGGGCCACAGAACTGCAGCACGACCTCACGTCCGGCTGCGGTGGTGGCCGTCACCTTGACGCGGCCACTCAGCAGGATCATCACCTCCGAGCCCTGGGCCCCCTCATGCATCAACCTCGAACCCGCCTTGAACCGCCGACGCCCGGCGCGCGCCATTAGTTCGCGCCGGTCGTCTTCGTCGAGCAGGCCGAGAAAGCCCTGCCGCGGCTGACCACCTTCCTGTCCGCCCATCTGGCAACGGTATCGCGAGTGTGTCCGAATACACGCTCGAGCTGTGTACGAATGCGTGGTCGGCGATTCTTCGCGCGCTTACGGTGGCCCCAGAACGAATCAAGTGCCCGGCCGGCGAGACCCGGACCGGGCGGGGAAACGAGGAGGAGACATGAGGAATACGACCAGGACCAAGACAATCGTCGCAGTGCTGGTGGCCGCCGCGCTGACCCCGGTGGCGCCTGCTGTTGCCGCTGCCGAGGATCCATTCGCAACCGACCTGGGCGGATCGGGCTCGGACGAGTCGAGCTCACTCGTCCAGCGCCGCGACGGGAGCCAGGCGACTCCGTTCATCGCCGAGGCCGGCCCTGAGGCGAGCACCGCTGCGGCCACCAGCGTTGCCGACGACGGCTTCGAGATCGGTGCCGCCGCGATCGGCGCCGGACTCGGCCTACTGGTCGCGGCTCTCGCAGTCCTCGGCACAGGTGCAATCCGCGATCGGCGCGAGCACTCTCACCAGGGAGCACCGGCGGCGACCCATTAGCGCCTAGGGCCGATGGGATAGACCGCGAATCCAGCGGTCACGCCCCGGCAACGGGGGGCGGCCGGCTCGGGGCACGACGCCTCGGGCCGGCCGTTTGCTTGCCGCCTTCCCGATCTCCGTGGATCTGTTGGCATGCGGCCTCGAGCGGGGTAGGCTGGCTACGTGAACGAGGATCGAGTCGACTTGGTTCGCCGTGGGTATGACGCTTGGAACACCGGCGATCGAAGCTGGGTTCTCGACCACATGACCGACGACATCGTCTGGGTATCGCCCCCCGAAGACCCCGACGCTTCTGTCTATCGCGGATACCACGGTGTCCAGCTCTATTGGGACGAGTGGAAGGAGGAGGTCGGTGACTTACGGTTCGAGCCGCGGCGATTGATCGACGCGGGTGATTCCGTTGTGGTCGTCGTCCGCCGAACGGGACGCGGGCGAAGCAGCGGTGTCGACGTGTCCGACGAGGTCGTCCAGGTGTTCGACTTCGAGGGCGAACGGTGTTATCGCGTGCGCGAGTACTACGACCTGCAACAGGCCCGGGATTCGCTCCCGCCGGCAGCTCAGAATGCCTGAGGCCGCGAGCGGAGCGTGAGCCGTGGCCGCGCCGACAGTTGAACTGACCGGCGCCGAGCGGCGACTGCAGACCGCGCTCGCCCTCTTCACCTTTCTCTTCCTGGCCCTCGCAATCGGCTACTTGCTTCAGGGCGCGCTGGCGGGGGCCGAGTTCCCGTTCGTGGCCAATTCGGTCGCCAAGGACGGGATGATGGCCGTGCTCTGCGCGCTCGCCTGGGCCGACGTGCGCCGAAACGGCTGGGCGGTCACGGTCGTGATCGGCGCCCACCTGCTGATCGCCGGCTCGCTGCTTTTCATGCTCGCCTTCGGCAACACCTCCAGCGTCGCGGGATCGTTTGCCTCGCCGCCGGGGATCGAGCTTCCCGGTTCGGAGGTCATCCTCGTGATCTGGTTCGTGCTCGCGACCGGGGTCGCCGCACTCTTGACGTGGCTTCGACACCAGGCGCTTCGGGCGCAGTTCTCACTGCGCTACCTGTGGCCGCACCAGTACCAGGTGGCGATGGCGCTTGCCGAGGTTCTGGTGCTCGGCGACGAGGAGCGATTGACGCCGGAGGAGGTCGCAACGAACGTAGACGAGTACCTGGACTCGTTTACGGCCACAGAGAAGTGGAAGTCGCGGCTGGTGCTGAGCGCGCTGTGCGTCTTCCCGATGCTGCACCTGCGAGTGCCGTTCGCGCTGATGTCGGCCGACCGGCGTAAACGCTTCCTCGAGGCCCGGTTCCTCGCCGACGTCGCCGAGCGGCGCTTGCCGGGCTTTCTGCGCCGGACGGTGCAGTCGCTGCTCGTCTCGGTTCAACAGCTCACCTTCATCGGCTACTACGCCGATCCGCGAACCGCCGAAGACTGCGGTTACGTTCCGTTCTCCAAGCGCCCTCGTTACGCGGCGTCGGTCGCTGGGCTCGATCCAACCCGCCGGCCGCTCGACGTGCGCACGCCCGGTGAGATCGATGGCGAGCGGCTCACCGCCGATGTCGCGGTCATCGGCAGCGGCGCCGCCGGGGCGATGCTCGCGTACCGGCTCGCCGAGCAGGGCCGCGAAGTCGTACTGCTGGAACGCGGCCGCCACGTCGACCCGGCCCAGTTCACCGAGGACGAAAGCCGGCAGTTCTCCGAGCTCTACTCCGACGGAGGGCTGCAGCTCTCCAGCGACGCCCGCTTCCATGTCCTGCAGGGCATGTGCGTTGGTGGAACCACGGTCGTCAACAACGCGGTCTGTTTCGACCTCCCGAAGCACGTGCTCGACCGCTGGAACGAGCCCGAGGGCCTCGATGCCGGGCTCGAGGAGGACGCGCTGCGCGAATCGTTCGCAACAGTGCGCGATTGGCTTCCGGTAATCAGCCAAACGAGCAACCCGCACCTCGGGTCAGGCGGTGAGAAGCTGGCGAAGGGGATCAAGAAGCTTCGGCTCGCCGACGGACCCGGAGAGTGCGACGTCGTGCATGCCAACATCGCCGACGACTGCTTCGGTTGCGGCTACTGCAACATCGGCTGCCCGTTCGGCAAGAAGCTCTCCGCCCTCGATGCGACACTGCCCCGAGCCCAAAAGCGTTTCGGCACAGACGCGGTACGGATCCTCTCCGAGTGCATGGTCGAACGGGTCGCGGGCGCCAACGGCGGCTCGGCGGGACTCGAGTGCCGACTCTCGGATGGGCGAGCGCTCGAGGTCAAGGCGAACACCGTCGTCGTCGCGGCGGGTGCCCTCGCCTCGAGCCTGATCCTGCAGCGCAGCGGCCTTGGCGGCCCCCTGGCCGGCAGCTGTCTCAGCTTCAACCTCGGAGCGCCGATGACCGCCGAGTTCGACGAGAAGCTCGACGCCTACGACGGCCTCCAGATCTCGCACTACTTGCGACCGCCGAACGAGGACGGGCTGGTGATCGAGAGCTGGTTCAACCCGGTCGGCTCACAGGCGCTGTTCATGCCGGGCTGGTTCTCGGACCACTTCAACAACATGCGCCGCTATGACCACATGGCATCGGCGGGATCGGTCGTCGGCGCCCGCTCCAACGGCAAGATCCGCCCGGGCTTTCGCGGTCGCGGCATGCGACTCGATTACACGCCGGTACCCGACGACCTCGCACGCCTGGTCTCGGGACTGCAGCTGATCGGGAGAGTCTTCCTCGCTGCGGGCGCGCAGAGGGTGATGCCGTCGACCTTCAGGTACATGCCGATCAACGACGAGTCGGGCCTCGAAGCGATCGCGCAAGGTGTACGCGACAACACCGACATCGAGCTGCACAGCTCGCATCCGCAGGGCGGCAACCCGATCAGCCGCGATCCCGCCAAGGGCGTGGTCGACGAAGCTTTCAAGCTGCGCGGTGCCAACGGCATCCATGTCTGCGACGCAAGCGTCTTTCCTAGCGCAATCACCGTCAACCCGCAACTCACCGTGATGGCGCTTGCCGATTACGCCGCGAAACGAATCGAGTGAGTTTCCGGATGATCAGCCTGGCCCGGCCGCCTCGCGTTCGGCCTCGCGCAGCTCGATTCGGCGAATCTTGCCGGTCAGAGTTTTCGGAAGCTCGTCGGTGAACTCGATCAGGCGTGGATAGGCGTATGCGCTGAGGCTCTTTCGCACTGAGGCCTTGATCTCGGCCGCGAGCTCCTCCGACGGCTGATGGCCTTCGGCGAGGACGATGAAGGCCTTGACGACGTTGCCCTTGACCTCGTCGGGGGAGGCGACCGCGGCCGCCTCGCGCACGGCGGGGTGCTCGATGCAGGCCGATTCCACCTCGAACGGCCCGATCCGGTAGCCGGCGGCGATGATCACGTCGTCGGCGCGCCCGGCGTACCAGACGTAGCCGTCGGCATCCATCGCCGCCGCGTCCTTGGAGTGAAACCACTCGCCGCCGAAGGTTTCCTCGCTGGCGTCCGGCAGTTGCCAGTAGCCGAGGGGGTAATGCGGGTTGGAGCGGGCGCGCAGGCAGATCTCGCCGCGCTCGCCGCGCTCGACGGGGTTCTCGTCCTCGTCGAGGATCTGCACGTCCCAGCCCGGCATAGGTTTGCCCATCGAGCCCTCGCGCACGTCCATGAAGGGGAAGTTCGCGCACAGCGGATACGACTCCGTGAGTCCGTAGTAATCGAGCACGGTGACCCCGTACTGGTCGCGAAACCAGCGGATCGCCTCGGGGTTGAGCGGCTCGCCGGCGCTGCAGACGATGCGGAACTGCTGCGGGTAGCGCTCGGCGGCGTCGTCAATCGCCATTGTCGCCCGCATCGCGGTCGGGGTCGTGAACACGTTGGTTACCGCGTGGCGTGAGAGGAAGTCGAGCTGCTTGGCGGGATCGAAGCCGCCCTCACGCTGGTAGACGTACTGGACCGCCCCCAGGCGCCAGGGGCCGAGCAGGGGGGAGATGCCGGCGGCCCAAGCCCATTCGCCCATGCCGTGGAAGCGCTCTGAGTCGCGGATGTCGTGGCAGTAGGTGAACTCCTCGTGGCCGAGGATGTAGCGATGGGCGTGGAGGATGCCCTTGGCCTTGCCCGTGGTTCCGGATGTGTAATAGAGCTGGGCCGGATCATCGGCGCCGGTGTCCTCGCAGATGTGGGCGTCGGGTTGCTGTGCCAGCAGCTCTGCGTCGCAGACGATGATCTCGTCCACGAGCGAGGCGTCGAAGCGGGGCGCGTTGTCGGCGTCGGTGACGAGCACCGTGGGGGTTGAGTCCTCGAGGCGGTGGCGGATGCCTTCGTCGCCGTAGAGCACCGACATCGAGAGCAAAATCGCACCGAGCTTCCAGGTCCCGAAGAAGACTGCCGCTGTCTCCGGGGTGGGAGGCAGGACCACCGCGACGCGGTCGCCGCGCTCGACGCCGTGGGCACGAAGCAGCGCAGCTGCGCGGTTGGAGAGCGACTGCAGCTCGCCCCAGGAGACCTCTCGGGTGACCCCGTCGTGGCGCTCCCAGACCATCGCCTGCTTGTCGGGTGGGTGCTGGTCGCAAACGTCGGCGGCGATGTTGTAGCGCTGCGGCACCCGCCACTCGTGCTCCGCGCACGCCTGCTCGTAGGACTCGATCGGGGTAGCCTTCATCGCTCTCCTCCTTCGCGATTCGTAGCGACACTACCCCCGTTTCGCGACAGGCACCGAGCTCTTGACTCAGCCTGCCGAAGCCGAAGCGAAGTGCGCTCGGGCGAGATCGGTGATCTCGCCGAGATCGGGCCACTGCTCGGGCGGGCCCTCGGGGCGGCGGATGCGGCGCGGGTCGCCCTGGGGCAGCGCCGCGAGTCGCTCGCGGTTCTCGGGCCGGGCGAGTTGGGTGGCGACGGTGCGCCGCGCTGTGTTGATCGTCGCGTTGCGGTTCTTTCGGCTCATCAGGTTCGGACCCATCGCCGCCAGGTCCTCGCCGGTCGGCTGAATCAGCACGACTTCGGTGCCGCGCTCGCGCAGCGTGCGCGCCTCCGATCCGAGCCGGCGCCCCGAGGCGTCGCGCACGACGTGGGCGATCCGCTCGGCCGGATTCCAGGCGCGAGTGGGGTGCAGGGAGGAGGTGTGGTTGAGGCAGATGACGAGGTCGAGGCCGGCGTCGCGGACGAGATCGAGATTGGAGGTCGAGTAGATGCCACCGTCGACGTAGCGTCGGCCGTCGATGTTGACCGGGTGGTAGAAGCCGGGGATCCGCAGGAGGCGGCGACCGCGTCGACGAGCTCGGCCGGCGGAGCGCCGTCGCGACCAAAGGCGACGCGGCGGCCGCTGGCGTAGTCGCAGGCGACCACCCAGTGGTTCGGATGGTGGCTCCAGCCCTGCGGCACGACGCGACGGATGATGTCCTTGAGCGGCTCGGTGGAAACGAATCCGCGCGGCCACCAGCCGGCGAAGACGGCGGTGGGCGGATAGCGGCGCGGGGCGCGCAGGGTGTTGAAAGCGAGCCGCCAGGAGCCGGGCCCGATCGGGGGCCAGGTGCGAGCGAGTCGAAACTGAGCGCCGCCGGAGCGATCAGCCTCGGCGGCCGGCCGGCCCTGCGCGTCGACGACGCCCTCGAACGACTCGCCGCGCGAGTGGGCGACCATGAACCATGACGGGATCCCGGCGACGCAAAGCGAGGCGATCACGGACCCGGCCGAGGTGCCGACGACGATGTCGGCGGTCGCCGGGTCCCAGCCGGTTTCGGCCGCGAGGGCATCGAGTCCGCCGGTGAGCCAGGCGCCGCCTTGGATGCCCCCGGCGCCGAGAACGAGTCCAACTCTCATACAGGGACGCTACTCGCCGTCGCGGCGCGGAACCGAGGGCACGCGGGCTACTCGCTAGATTCTGATCCGCCACGCGGCTGTGGCGGAATTGGTAGACGCGCGGCGTTCAGGTCGCCGTGTTCGAAAGGACGTGGAGGTTCGAGTCCTCTCAGCCGCATGACAAGGTGATCGCCGCCCATGGCAGCCCGATCCCGTTCCTGCGCAAGGGCACGCGTGACGAACTGCGCGAGGCAACAGGGGCAACGAAGTTGCCGGCGCTCAAGCTGGCCGACGGGACGGTCATCACCCACTCCCGCGCGATTTTTTCCTGGATCGACCAGCAGAAGTGATCCGCGACGGGGTCGGCGCCGGGCATCCGGCGTGATCAGCGCCTGCCGCTGCCGGTCCTTGCGCAAAGGGGGAGCGGACAGCTGCGTTCGGAACGTAGGACTTTGCGTGGAAAGTCCAAGTTGGCCCAGTTGCCGCTTGGGTGCAGCTGGACGAAGCCAGCATGGCACTTCCGCTTCTCGCGCGGAGCAGCAGCGCGCCGAACAGTCGCTTGCGTACTCTGACCCGGGTGACTCCAACCAGCCCTCCCGCCGGCGAGGTGGCGGCCCGCGCGCGGGCCTGGCGCAACGCACTGCATACCTCGGTCTGTGACGTAGTCGAACCCTGGGCGCACGGCACGGTAGTGCGAGCGACGAGCCGCCCGACCTACTGGGACTTCAATGTCGTTCGGGTCGAGGAGGATCCGGCGATGAGCGTGGAGGAACTGGCGGCCTTCGCGGATCAGGCGCTCGCCGGGCTCGCGCACCGGCGCGTGGACTTCGATCTCGTCGACGCCGCCGAGCCACTGCGGCCCGGCTTCGAGGCGAAGGACTGGAAGGCCGCGCGTCTGCTGTGGATGCGACACGAAGCCCCGCTGCCTCCGGGCCGAGACGTTGCCGTCGAGGAGGTTCCCTACGACGCGGTGCACGACCTGCGCCTCGCCTGGCACCACGAGGACTACCCGGACCAGGATCCCGGTGACTTCCACGCCTACGAGCGCGAGGACTCGTTGCGCCGCGGCGCAACGATTTTGGTCGAACGAGAGGATCGCGAGCCCGTGGCCTTCGCGCAGCTCGAGGGCGACGGTGCGGCGGCCGAGATCACCCATGTGTACGTCCACCCGGAGTACCGCGGCGCCGGTCGCGGTACCGCAGTAACCCGCGCTGCGGTCGAGGCGGCTGGCGATCTCCGGGACCTTTGGATCATCGCGGACGACGAGGACCGACCGAAGAAGCTCTACGCCCGGCTCGGCTTTCGTCCGGCGTGGGTGACGATGGAGTTCCTACGGCCTCCGTGAGCGGGTCCATTCTTGAGGGCGCCAACGACTTGACAGCCAGCCGTAGGGCAGCGGGCCTTCTCCTCGTCTCCAAAGTGCTACTCCGAAAGTCCGGCGGCTTCGAGGGCCTGTTCGCGGGTCTCGTACTCGCGGCCGCACGCGATCTTCCCGTCGCGGATGGTGAAGACCGTCCAGTTGGCGGAATCCGTTTCAACACCGCTGAGCCGGGCGCGCCCGCCGTACCGCTCAGCCGTGAACACGGTGACCCCACCGGCGTCGATCAGTTCCACCAGCTCCATCCAGAACCCCTCGAACATGTCGATCCAGTCCTGGAGCCATGCCCGCACGGAGTCCTTGCCATGCATCGGCCCGTGGATCAGGTCGTCCGCACCCGCGAGGACGCGGTACTCGACGTCGGCGGTGAAGTGCTCCATGAACCGATCGAGCCCTGCACGGGCGAAGACCTCGTAGGCCACCTCCACGACCTCGACGTTCTCCCGCGACATCGTGCGGCAGTATCCCGCGACGGGGGAAGTTCCGCTTCCATGCGGGGGAGGAGCGAATGGTTCATGGCCCCTGAGTGCTGCTCCCGCGTGCAAGCGACACTTGCCGGCGCCGATGACGGAGCCTTCGGTCAACAAGACCGACTGCAAATCTACGAATCCGAAGGTCACAGGTTCGAATCCTGTCGGCCCCGCTTCCTGATCTCGCCGAGATCCCGCTTATCAAGCGGTTCCAGGGCTCGCCGGTCCGCTCGCCGGCGCAGTCCGCCGATTGGGCGCTCCCATCGGCTAGGCGTGAGAAAACCATCCCGTAGACCATCCCGCGCTGGGCCAACTCACCGCCGACGCCTGCTCTACTGGAGAGGAGCCGATGTTGGACTTTGCGTGGGAAGTGGAACTCCCGCAGGCGTGTCCGTCAACCGGATCGTGGCGTGTGTGTGAGAGCCAGTGATCCGTTCGCAAGCGGCTTACGAATCGGTAGTTATCGACATTCTCGCCGTTAGCGGCAACAGCTTCATCCTGCTTGGCGTTCTGATCATCTTGGTCTTCGCCGTCGCCTACGCCCTTTTCACCATCAAGGGCAGTGGAATCAGCCGCACGCCGAGCGCCAAGGGCGCGGGCACCGCCGGCGCGGTCGGCCCCTCGGAGAAAAGCGGAGTGGATCAAGGTCAGGGCTCGGCAACTGGTTCTGACATCCACGGCAGCAGTGATCCCCAGAATGGCACGAAATAGCGTCCCTTCGACTCTCGCACCGACCCAGTTATGCCTCTGATATGCCGCC
>JBKJXG010000090.1:0-5997 GCA_046716525.1 Solirubrobacterales bacterium | reverse complement strand
CATCAACAACGTCCTGGACGAAGGATCGCGCTTCCATCGCTGACTGGAGTAGCGTGACGCCTCATCCGTATCCGAGTACCGCGCCCCGGCCCTACTGGATCTCGAACTCCTCGAGCTGGCCGAGCTTGTAGTGCGGGCCTTCGGGACCACCGATCGGGCACAACATCGCGTAAGCGCCCGGCTCGATCGGCTTTTTGATCTCGAGCGTCGTGCTCTCGCCCGGAGGGCCCTCAGCTTCGGCGACGATCTCAGCCGAGCCCTTCTCACCCTCGAGCTCGATCGCTTCGTCGACCGTGAAGCCCTCGTTGATGCGGGCGAAGATCAGCACGTGGAATTCCTTGCCCTGGTTGTCGAACGTGACCGACTTCGTATCGGCCGTCGGTGTCGCCGAGAGATCGAAGCTGTACTCATCGGCGGTGACGGTGACCTCCTCGGCACTTGCCGCATCCTCGCTGGTCGACGTCTCCTCCGTCGCGGCCGAAGAATCCGACGCGGGCTCATCGTCGTCATCGCCGCAGGCGGCGACACCAAATGCGAGCACGAGGGTGGCTGTAAGCGTGGAGGCGATCCGAGCAGCCGTGGTGCGGCCGACGCTGAAGGCGGTCAAGGGATGAGTCCTTTCGTTAGGTGACTGAGTGGACGAGCGGCGGACTTGAATTTAGAGAAACGGCTTTGCGGCCATGAAGTAGATCGTGAGGATGACGATCAGTCCCGCGATCGGGCCCACGCGAGCGCTGACGGCGGTCGCGCGGCTGAACTCCTCGCCGAACTCGACGTCGCCGGCGCCGGCGGCGTCGATATCGCGCTTGGCCGCGGCGAGCGCCCGGCGGTCGTGGGGCAGGAACACGCCGTGGACGAGGCCGAGCAGGACGACGATCGCGATGATCCCAACACCGACGAAGACCTCGTCGAACCAGTCCCCGTCGGCGGCCAGGTACAGCCCCGAGAGTAGGACAACCACTCCCCCGATCGTGACAAGGCCGAGGTTGACGGCATTTTGGGCCTCGATCGCCGCCGGCATGCTGCGCGGATGGTTCTTGGCGGTCAGCGCCATGTAGATGCCGAATGCGAACGTTGGGCCGAAGGCGATCACCACGGCACTGATGTGAAGCCAGACGACGACATCGTAGAACTGGACGGCGACAGTAGTCATGAGCGCACCCTATCCGTACCGGTAGTCGGAAATCCAGCTACACAGCGCGGCGGGCGAGCAGGCTCGCCCACTCGCCCAGATGGCGACGGCCGTGCACCGTCAGGCCGGCGCGCTCGACCGCCCTGGTCACCCGCTCGACCTCACCGGCGAGCAGGCCCGAACAGACCAGCGTCGCCGGCGGCGACTCGAGTCGCTCGGCCACGGCCTCGAGCAGCGGCGCGGTCAGGTTGGCGACCAGCGTCGGCACGCCGGGCGCAGGCTGCTCACGCAGGTTGCGGCGCTCGAGCTCCAGCTCGACTCCGTTCGCTGCAGCGTTGGCGGCCGCGGCCTGCACCGATGCGATCTCGCTGTCATAGCCACTCACTGGCGACCAGCCAAGCTTCGCTGCGGCGATGGCCAGCACGCCCGAGCCGGTACCGAGATCGCCAAGCGGTCCCGAGGCCTCCCCTGCGTCGGCGAGCTCGAGCAGGAACTCGAGGCAAAGACGCGTGGTCGCGTGCGCTCCGGTGCCAAAGGCCTGGCCGGGGTCGATGACCACGTCGATGCCCACCACCTCCTCGGCTTCGTCATCCGGGGGGTCGGGATTGGCCTCCCAAGACGGCCGCACGACCAGCCGGCCGTTGGCAATCGAGATCGCTTCATGGAAATCGCGCCAGCGGTCGGCCCAGTCGTCGGGGATCTCGCTCGAGCTGATCTCGATCATGCCCTCGCCGACGCCAGCCTCCAGACTCGGCATCGCAGGCAGCTCACCCGGGGGGCCGTAGACGGCGTACTCGAACATGCCCGATACCTCACCGACCTCCTCGACGCCGCCGGGTACGAGCTCGAGCAGGTCGGCAAGCACGCGCTCGGCCAATTCGGGGCGACAGCGAACCGCGAGGCGGATCAAGTCGGATCGCCCAGCGACTCCGAAAGGCGCTTGGCGAGATCGCGCTGCTCGCGGTTGAGCTTGTGCGGTATGACGACGTCGACGAGCACGTACTGAGTCCCCCGCTTGCCACCGCGAAGCCGTGGCAATCCCAAGCCCTTGAGCTTCTCCGAATGGCCTGGCTGGGCGCCGGGTGGGATCTTCACCTCTCGGTCGCCATCGAGGGTCGGAACCGTCAGCTTGCCACCGATCATCGCCAGCGTCGCCGGCACCTTGACGACCGAGACCAGGTCTTCCCCACGGCGTTCGAAGCGCTCGTCCTCGGCCACCCGCACCAAGACGTAGAGGTCACCGGGCCGCGCCCCCGCCTCGCCCGCATGACCCGCGCCGGCGATGCGAATGCGCTGGCCGCTGTCGATGCCCGCCGGAATGTCGACGTCCCAGCTGCGCTCGCGGACCTCGCGACCGGCGCCGTCGCAGCGCTCGCACGGCTGCTCAGGAACCTTGCCATCGCCACCGCAGGTCGGACAGGCGGTTGTCTGCACGATCTGACCGAGGGGCGAGCGTCTGACCTGCTGCACCATTCCCTGGCCGCCGCAGGTCTCACAGGTGCGAATCGGCGTTCCCGGCTCGGCACCGTTGCCGCGACAGTGCTCGCACAGCGACACCGCCTCGAACTCGAGCTCGCGCTTGACGCCGGTGAGGACGTCTGAGAGCGTGATCTCGACCTCGGTTGCGATGTCGGCGCCGTTGGCCGGTCCGCCGCGCCCGCCGCCGAAGCCGAACAGGTCTCCGAAACCACCGCCGCTCCGCGCACCCGAGCCGAACAGCGACGAAAGAATGTCCTCGACGTTGCCGAACCCCTGGCTGCGAGGGTCGAAGCCACCTCCGCGAAGGCCCTCGTGACCATATGCGTCATAGGTCCTGCGGCGCTCCGGATCGGAGAGCACCTCGTAGGCCTCTGCCGCCGCCTTGAACTTCTCCTCGGCCTGCGGATCGTGGTTGTTGACGTCAGGGTGAAGCTCACGAGCCAGCGTGCGAAATGCTTTCTTGATCTCGCCTTCGCCGGCGCCTCGGCCGACGCCGAGCGTTTCGTAGTAGTCGACGGCCACCGCTACCGCTATTCGTAGACCGACTCGAAGAAACGGCTGAGCTCGCCGGCGGCCTCACGCACGGAAGCGATCGCCGTCGCGTAATCCATGCGCAGCGGTCCGACCACTCCGACGCTGCCGAGATTGCTGTAACCGAGGCCGTAGTTGGCCCCGATCATGCTCACAGAGCGCAGCTCTGGCGACGGGTTCTCGCCGCCGATCCACATGAACACCGATCGCTCGTCGAGCGTCGAGCGCAGCACCTCGAGCAAGCTCGCTCGGCGCTCCAGGGCTCTCATCAGCGAGTCGGCCCGCGGCAGGTCGGGCGCATGTTCCGCCGACAGCAGACGCGCGGCGCCCTCGACGTAGAGGTCGCTCTCAGCCTCGTGTTCGAGGCCGGTGAAGGCGTCGCCGATCTCGGCCAGAAAGCCTCGCTCGGCGGGACCGAGCTCAGGGTCGTCGAGGCGATCGCCCGTCATCCGCGCGCCCAGTGCCAAGCCGGCGAGTCGCTCGTTGAGAAAACTCGACGCCCATTCGACCAGGCCGGGGTCGACGGGGTCGGCGAAGTTGAACATGCGTTTGGTCACTGCGCCGTTGGAGGCGATGACGACGACCATCACGACCCGGGCCTGGAGTTGAAGCGCCTCGACGCGGTGAATGCGCGCTGCCGACGGTGGCGGTGCCGTGGCGACGGCGAGCAGGTCGGTCATCTGCGAGAGCGTCGCAGTGGTCTCTCGCAACGCCTCCTCGATCTCGCGCCGCATCCGCGAAAGGTCGAGCTCGCCGGTCGACTTCACCGGCTTGGTCCCGGATACCAACAGCGCGTCGGCGTAGAAGCGATAGCCGGAATCGGTTGGAACCCGACCGGCAGAGGTGTGGGGATGACTGAGGTAGCCATCGCGCTCGAGCGCCGCAAGCTCCGAGCGCACCGTCGACGGTCCCCACTCGAAACCGACCGCGTCGGCGAGCATCGCCGAAGCGACCGGCTTGCCCGAATCGACGTAGGCATCGACGACCAAGTTGAGGATCTGCTGTTGGCGTTCGCTGAGCATCTGACGACAGATTCTAGGATCGCCGGTGTGATCGACCCGCTGACGCTGCCCGACGACCTGCCAATTCCCGTCGACGACGGTGCTACCGATCACCTTCCCGGGGCAGCCCTGCCAGACGTGACGCTCATCGCCACCGACGGCGCGGAGATCGCGCCGGCCCGGCTTCGCGGGCGCACCGTGATCTACGCCTACCCCTGGACGGGGCGCCCCGGCCAGCCGCTGCTGGTTGACGACTGGGACCTGATTCCCGGGGCGCGCGGTTGTACCCCTGAGAGCTGCGGGTTTCGAGACCATCACGCCGAGCTGCTTCGGGCGGGCGCGGCGGTGTTCGGGCTGTCGACCCAGCCGAGTGACTATCAGCGTGAGCTCGCCGAGCGCCTGGAGCTGCCGTTCGCGATCCTCTCCGATGCCGACCTGGCGCTGACGCGAGCGCTGCGCCTGCCGACGTTCGAGGCCACCCGTCACACCCTGATCAAACGCCTGACGATGCTGATCGCCGATGGTCGGATCGAGCACGTCTGGTATCCGGTGTTCCCGCCCGACCGCCACGCCGGTGAGATCGTGACGTGGTTGGGGGCCAACCCGCCGTCGGACCGAAGCGAGGGCGGAGTTACTTCGCCTGAGTCCCAGTGACTGCGCTTTCGCTGGCCGGTCCTCGTTCAGCGCACGGCGCAGAGCGCCGCTTCGCGGTCCGGGTACATGTGGAGGCGCACCGCTCGGCCGTCGCGGATCTCGAACAGGTAGTAGAGAGTCATCTCGACCGGGACGCCGCTGCCGACGCCGACGGCCTCCTGATGGACCTCAGCGATGACGTGGTGCTCGTCGGGGTGTGAGAAGGAGACGATCGTGTTGCGCTGCGTCTCGAAGGCCTCGCTCCAGGTGACGACCATCTCCTGGAAGCCCTTTGTTCCCTGCCAGGTACCGGCGTTGGCCAAACCCGGCGCCACGCGCGACTCGAGCCGCTCGTCGAAGATCGCCGCCAGCGCTGCGAGGTCACCGCGGTTGAAGGCCTCCATCCCATCGCCGATCAAGCGCTCGTTGTAGTCGCGTTGTCCCTCGCGCTCACTCATCGACCTGGAGCACCGCCAAGAACGCCTCCTGAGGCACCTCGACGGAACCGACCTGCTTCATCCGCTTCTTGCCCTTCTTCTGTTTTTCGAGCAGCTTTCGCTTGCGGGTGACATCGCCGCCGTAGAGCTTCGCCGTGACGTCCTTGCGCAGCGCTTTCACGGGCTCGCGGGCGAGCACGCGGGAGCCCACGGCCGCCTGCACCGGGACGTCGAAGAGCTGGCGCGGAATTGTCTTTCGCAGCCGCTCGACCAGGTTCTTGCCCGCTTCGTAGGCGGCATCGCGGTGAACGACGATCGAGAGCGCGTCGACGGTCTCGCCGGCGAGCAGGACGTCGAGCTTGACCAGGTCGGACGGCCGGTTTCCAATCGGCTCGTAGTCGAGCGAGGCGTAGCCGGCGGTGCGGGACTTGAGCTGGTCGAAGAAATCGAGCACGATCTCCGCCAATGGCAGGTCGTAACGAAGCTGAACGCGCACGGGCGAGATGTAGTGCATGTCGATGTGGGTGCCGCGGCGCCCCTGGCACAGCTCCATCACCTGGCCGACGTACTCCGTCGGTGTGATCACCGAGGCACGGATGTGGGGCTCGCGGATCTCCTCGATCACCCCCGGGTCCGGCATCTCGACGGGGGAATGCACGTCGATGACCTCGCCACTGGTGAGGCGAACGTCGTAGCGGACATTCGGCGTCGTTGCCAGGAGATCGAGGTCGTACTCGCGCTCGAGGCGCTCGCGAACGATGTCCATGTGCAGCAGCCCGAGGAA
>JBKJXG010000089.1:0-4930 GCA_046716525.1 Solirubrobacterales bacterium | reverse complement strand
CGTAGTCGAGCAACACTTGGGCGATTGGTCGCCGCAGTGGCCGTTTTGGCGGCGCTGGCGCTCCCCGCCAGCGTGCCCGCGGGGGGAGTGCTCGAAGCGGACCTGTCGGTGACCAATCGCGACAGCGTCGATCCCGTGGCCACCGGAGAGACGCTGAACTACGCGATCGAGGTCCACAATGCCGGTCCGACGGCGGCCAGCGACCTGGCGATGACCGACGAACTGCCCGGCGGCACGACCACCGTCGCGGCGTCCTCGGCGGCCGGCACCTGCGATCCCAAACCGCGCAAGGTCGTGTGCAGGCTCGACTCGCTCGACCCCGACGCGTCCTGGTCGATCTCGATCGACGCCGTTGTCACCAAGAAGAAGGGATCGATCACGAACGCCGCATCGGTGCTGAGCGCGACCGCCGACCCGCGTCCTGCAAACAACTCCCAAGCCCAGACAACGGCCATCGCGCCGCCGCCGGACCCGCCCGACTGCAAAGGCAGGAACGGGACGGTGGTCGGTACGGCAGGCAACGACACGCTCACCGGCACCGAGGGGCGAGATGTGGTCGTCGCCTTGGAGGGCGACGACGTCGTCGTCGGACTCGGCGGCAACGACTTGATTTGCGGCGGCGCCGGCAACGATGTGCTGCGCGGGAACGCCGGCAACGATGTGCTGCGCGGCAAGTCGGGCAACGACGTCGTACGTGGCGGCGGCGATGCCGACGACCTCGGCGGCGGCGCCGGCAGCGACACGCTCTTCGGTGGGCAGCGTCGCGATCTCCTGCGCGGCGGCCCCGGTCGCGATCGCTGCCGGGGCGGCCTCGGCCAGGACGTCGAAAAGGGCTGCTGAGCCTGAGCCCGAGAACCAGGCCGCGGCGCTACGGCGCCGACGTCGTCTCTGCCCGCCGGCGCACCGCCCGCAGCAGCGAGCGCGTGGCGAAGATGTGGCCGCGGGTGCCGATCACCAGGGCGCGGTAGATGCTCCCGGTGCGACCGGGGAACTTGGCCCGAGTCGTCGCCCGCAGTTCGACCAGGCCGGTGGGAGTGTCGATGGCCGTGAAGATCAGCGCGTAGCAGGAGAAGCGGTGCTCGCCCATCAGCGCCAAGACCGCTGGGCGAACGGAACGGGTGACCATGAAGCCGGGCACGGTCGAGCCGATCTCCCCGACCTCACCGCTTTTCTCCTGGGGCATGCAACCCAGGGCCCTGGCAACTCGCAACGACATCGGCCCCGAGGTCGAGCCTGCGCTGACCGCGATCAGCGCTTCCCAGACGGCATCAGAAGTTGCGACGATCGTCGTCGCATGCTCGTCGACGTAGGGGAGCGATTCGATCGGCGTGTCGAGTAGCCGTTCGAGCGACACTCCGGTGCCTCAGCGGCTCGCTACAGCGCCAAGCCCAGCGGTTCGCTGAGCAGCGCTTTGACGCGTGCGAGGAACTCGGCCCCGTCGGCGCCATAGAGGATGCGGTGATCGCAGGCCAGGGTCACGCCCATGACTCGCCCGGCGCCGATCTCGCCGTCGCGGACGACGGGCTTTTCCTCAATCGCGCCGACGGCGAGGATCGCCGCCTGCGGCGCGTTGATGACGGCGTGGAAGTTGGAGATGCCGTACATGCCGAGGTTGGACACGGTGAACGTTCCGCCGGAGAGCTCGGGTGGAGTGACGCTGCCGTCGCGCACCCGCGTCGCCAGCGAGCGGGACTCGGTCGCGATTTGGCGTAACCCCTTGCGGTCGGCGTCGAAGATCGTCGGCACTACCAGCGCATCGCGGGCCGCCACCGCGATGCCGACATTGACGCGTTCGTAGAGCTCGAACTTGCCGTCTCGATAGGCGCCGTTGGCGCGTGGGAACTCTCGTAGCGCGATCGCGCACGCCTTTACCACCATGTCGTTGAACGACGGCACCACCTCGTCCTCTGAGGCCGCGGCCTTGACTCGCTTCCGCGCCTCGAAGCAGCGCGACATGTCGATCTCGGCCTGGAGGTAGAAGTGCGGCGCCGTTGCCTTCGACTCCGCCATCCGTCGCGACACGGTCTTCTGCAGCTTGCTCAGCTCGACTACCTCGACCTCACCCTTCGCCGTCTCGGGCTTTTCCTTCGCCCCTGCCGTGGGCGCCGGCGCGGCTGCCTGCTCAGGCCCTGCTTCAGCGTCCGGCGCCGGCGTCGCCGACGCGCTCTCCACATCGGTCTTGATGATTCGCCCACCCGGCCCCGAGCCCGAGAGCGAACTCAGCGCGACACCCTTCTCCTCAGCGATCCGCCGCGCGATCGGCGAAGCCTTGATTCGCCCTCCCGGCTCTCCACCGTCTCCCTGCTGGGTGGGGGAGGAGTCTGGGGCACCCTCGGCCGGGGATGGATCCCCGGTCGCCGTTTCCGGAGCGGCGGCGGTGGGGAGGTCCGAGCGGGCATCCGCAGCATGGACGCGAGGACTCTGCGAAGTCCCGATTGCGGAGCTGCCCGTTCGGGCCTCCCCGCCGCCGCTCTCACCAGCCCCGTTGGCGTCGTCGGCGGAAGATCCGCTTGGCGCCTCGTCAGCCTCGCCAACCCGAGCAATCACCTCACCAATAGGCAACGTCGCCCCCTCCTCAGCCAAGATCTCGATCAGCGTCCCAGCCGCGTCCGACTCGAACACCATGTTGGCCTTGTCGGTCTCGATCTCGACCAGCTCCTCGCCGAGCGCGACCTCGTCTCCGACCTGCTTCATCCAGTTCAGCACCGTGCCCTCCTCCATCGAGTCCGAGAGCCGAGGCATGACGATGTCCGTGGCCATCAGGGAAGGGCCCCCTCGACGGTCGCCATCGCCGCGCTGACGACGTGCTCGGCATGGGGGATCGCCGACTGCTCGAGGCGCTTCGAGTAAGGCATCGGCACGTCGGCGCCGGTGACGCGTTGGACCGGTGCGTCGAGATGGTCGAAGGCCTGCTCGGCGACCAGGGCGGCGATGTTGGCCCCGACTCCGCCGTGCGGCCAGCCCTCCTCGACGATGACGAGACGGTTGGTCTTCTTCACCGATTCGAGGATCGTGTCGAGATCGAGCGGTCGCAGAGTACGCGGATCGATCACCTCGGCCTCGACCTGGTGCTCGCCGGCCAGGGTCTTCGCGGCTTGCTGTGCGGTGTGGGCCATGCGCAGGATGCCGACGATGGTGACGTCGCTGCCCTCGCGGCGGATCGCCGCCTTGCCGAACTCGACGACGTGATCATCGCCCTCGGGAACGTCGCCGCGAGCGCCGTAGAGCGTTTCGTGCTCGATGAAGATCACCGGGTTGTCGTCGCGAATCGCGGCTTTGAGCATGCCCTTGCCGTCGGCCGGGGTCGAGGGACAGGCGACGAGCAGCCCCGGGATCTGGAGGAACATCGCTTCGAAGCTGTGGGAGTGAGTCGGCCCGAGCTGATGGCCGCCGCCGCCCGGCATCCGGATCACCAGCGGCACCCGCGCCTGGCCGTTGAACATGTAGGGGATCGCAGCAGCGTGGTTGATGATCTGATCGAAGGCGAGCAGGGCGAAGTTGACCGTCATCAACTCGACGACGGGGCGCAGCCCCGCCATCGCCGAGCCCACTCCCATGCCGACGATCGAGTTCTCGGAGATCGGCGTGTCGCGCACCCGGCGCTCGCCGAACTCGTCCAGCAACCCTTCTGTGACTTTGAAGGCGCCCTGAAAGACGGCCACGTCCTCGCCCATCACGTAGACGGACTCATCGCGCCGCATCTCCTCGGCGATCGCGTCGCGAAGCGCCTCGCGCATCCGTTGGGCCGCCATTACCAGGGACCCTCCGTGTCGCCCTCGGCGCCTTCTTCGATGAACTCGTCGGAGGTCTGTTCGAGCGCCTCGCCTTCGTCGCGGTCCTCCAGCTCCTCTTCGGGCTTGCGGCCAGTCTTCGCGGCGCGCCCGCCGTAGGCGGCGCCGGCTTCGGCCAGGCGCATCGCCTCGCCGGTGAGCTCCTCGCCCTCACGCTCGCCGGCGAACACATGCGGCGCTCGCTCGTCGATCGCATACCACCCCGGAACCGCCTCGCCGATCACGTAGAGGTGGTCGTAGAGGGTGTCGAGCGGTGGCTCGGGTGATGCGTCGGCAAAGGCGACGGCGTCGACGACGCGCTGCTCGATCCGCTCGCGCATTTCGTCGCGGGCGCCGGCGCTGAGCACATCCTCGGCCTCGAGCCGCTCCGCGAAGGCCTCGATCGGATCCTTCTTGCGCCACTCGGCGACCTCCTCCTTCGTCCGGTAGACCTCGGGGTCGGCGGCGGAATGGCCTCGGTAGCGATAGGTGAAGGCCTCGACCAGCGTCGGCCGCCGATCCTCGCGAGCGATTCGCAGGTGCTCGGCGACTGTCTCGCGCATCGCCAGCACGTCCATGCCGTCGGCGCGCACGCCGGGCACGCCGAGGCCCTCGGCCTTCTTCGAGAAGTCGGTGACCGCGGAGTGGCGCTCGACCGACGTTCCCATCCCGTAGAGGTTGTTCTCGAGGATGAAGACGACCGGCAGGCTCCACAAGGCGGCCAGGTTCTTCGTCTCGCCGAAGTTGCCGGTATTGGAGGCGCCGTCGCCGAACATGCAGACGGTGACGTCGTCGGTGCCCTTGTAATCGGAGGCGAGCGCGACGCCGGCGGCCAGCGGCAGGTTGCCGCCGACGATGCCGTAGCCACCGAGGAAGCGGTGCTCGTGGTCGTAGACGTGCATCGAGCCGCCGCGCCCGCCGGAGGTGCCGTCGACGCGACCGAAGAGCTCGGCCATGACGTTCTTGGGATCGGTGCCGCGCGCGATCGCGTGACCGTGGGTGCGGTAGGTGCCGATCAGGTAGTCCTCGTCGCGCATCACCGAGGTTGTGCCGACAATCGTCGCCTCCTCGCCGATCGCAAGGTGCAGAAAGCCCCCGGCCTTGGCCTTTTGGTACTGGCGGCCGGCCTCCTCCTCGAAGCGGCGGATCAGGGCCATCGT
>JBKJXG010000088.1:0-3553 GCA_046716525.1 Solirubrobacterales bacterium | reverse complement strand
TCCGGCCCGCCGGCCAATTCCGGCGTCAGCCGCTCAAGAGTATTCGATGGCGTTGCCCGATGCCAACACCCAACCGTTCGAGCCTGGCGGCCGTGTCTCAGCAGCGGTCTCGGGGCAGCGCCTATTGGCGCCTTGCAGGGTCAACTGCTTTGCCAGAACCTTCAGCGGTGGTATGTTCCCGGCGCTTTGGGGGAGGAGACCGCCATCAGCACTCACCCGCCGCGAAAGCGCCGAGGTGCGCAAGCAGGCATCGGCCTGCTGACAGCAGCCGTCGCCGTTTCGATGGCTGTCTCGGGCTGCGGTGAAGACAAGGAACGCCAGGACGTCAACGAGCCCGAAGGCGAGTTTCCGGTCGAGATCGTCTCCGCGAAGTTCCCGACGAAACAGCGCCTCGCCCAGACGAGCGACCTGCGAATGGAAATCGAGAACACCGGTGACGAGGTGATTCCTGACCTTGCGGTGACTATCTACATCGGCGACGAGAAAGCCAGCGGCTCGTTCTCGGTTCGCTCCGAGCAGGCCGGTCTTGCCGACCCCAACCGGCCCGTGTGGATCCTCGAGAACGATTATCCGAAGCTCGTCACCGACAACGTCGACGGCAAGGCACTCGATGCGGCTCCCTCGGGCGGTTCGGAGGCGGCGCAGACCGACACCTTCTCCTTCGGAGAGCTTCCGGACGGCGAGAGCAGGGACATCGTCTGGCGCCTGACACCCGTCGTCGCCGGTACCTACACGGTCCACTACGAGCTCGCCGCCGGTCTCACCGGCAAGGCCAAGGCCGTGACCGACGACGGTAGCCCGGTCGAGGGGGAGTTCGTCGTCACGATCACCGACAACCCGCCGAGCGCACGCGTCAACGACGCCGGGCAGGTCGTGATCGACGACTGAGCGGCCGTTCGCGGTCCTCTAACGTGCGTCGGCGTGTGGGCAGGGCGCGGGATCACGATGGCAGCGGTCGCGGCATCGTTCACGCTCGCCACGGCGGGCTGCGGTTCCGGCGACGATGAGTCGGAGACCATTTCCGCAGCGCAGACGACAACGGCGCGCACCCCGGCGACCGAGCAATCCGGGCAGACGCCGAGGCCGCCGATCGGAGACGGCGACGGCGCCGTCGTGTTGCAGGAGATCGGCGAGTTCGAGCAACCGCTATATCTGACCCAGCCGAAAAGCGACCCTGACCAGCTCTACGTCGTCGAGCAATGCGGCCAGATCGAGCGCGTGCCACTCGACGGCTCCGAGCCCGAGGTCTTTCTCGACGTCTCGGACCTGATCGTCTGCGGCGGCGAGCAGGGGCTGCTTTCCGTCGCCTTCTCCCCCGACTACGCCAAGTCCCGCCTCTTCTACGTCTACTACACCGACACCGAGGGAACGACGAAGATCGTCGAGTACGAGGCATCCGGCGACGGTTCCGCCGCAGATCCCAACAGCGCGCGAGAACTGGTTTCGATCGACGACTTCGCCGCCAACCACAATGGCGGCCTGCTCCTCTTCGGCCCTGACGGCGAGCTCTACGCGGGTACAGGCGACGGCGGTGGCTCCGGGGACCCCGAGCGCACGGCGCAGAACCCATCGAGCATGCTCGGAAAGTTGCTGCGCATCGACGTCGGATCCGGCGATACCGAGATCGCCGCGCTCGGCCTGCGCAACCCGTGGCGCTACTCGTTCGACCGCGAGACCGGCGACCTCTGGATCGGCGACGTCGGCCAGGATGAGCTCGAGGAGATCGACTCGGCGCCGGCGGCCGAGCTCCACCGCGAACTCAACTTCGGCTGGTCGGCGTTCGAGGGCAGCGAGCCCTTCAACGAGGACGAACAGGCGCCCGGCGCGCTCGAGCCGACACTCGAGTACGACACCGATCTCGGTTGCTCGGTGACGGGCGGGTACGTGGTCCGCGACCGCGAGCTGCGCTCCCTCTACGGCCGCTACCTGTACGGCGACTTCTGCGAAGCCAACCTGCGCAGTTTCACCGCCGAGGCCGGCGAGCCGGCCGGCGACGATCGCGAGCTCGGGCTGGAGGTGTCGGCGCTGAGCTCGTTCGGCGAAGACGCGGCCGGGCACGTGTACGCGACATCGCTGGAAGGTCCCGTCTACCGGCTGGTGGCCGAGTAGCTCACGCGACTGCGACCTCGACCGAGCCGGTCTCCGGCGACCGCTACTCTGCGCAGACGATGGCGGTTCGTTTCAGCAGGGAAGCCGTCGCCGCGGCGATCGCGTGCGGCGTCCTCACACTCGCTCTCAGCCTGGTCTTCGCGGGCAGCTCCCCCACGCCCGCCGGCGCCCAGGGTGGCGGTCTGTCGCTGAAGCGGATCGCCGCCGGCCTCGACGCTCCCGTGTACGTCGAGAACGCACCCGGGTCGGCCAAGCTCCTTTTCGTCGTCGAGCAGCCAGGTGAGGTCCGCATCCTGCGCAAGGGCAAACTGCTCAAGCAGCCCTTCGTCAACCTCGAGGATGTCGTCGGCTACGGCGGCGAGGAAGGTCTGCTCTCGATCGCCTTTGATCCCGGCTACGCCAAGAACCGGCTCTTCTACGTCTACTACACAACCGAAGCCGGCAACATCCGCGTCGACCAGCTGAAGCGAAAGAAAAAGAGCGCCACGCGCGCCGACCCCCGGTCGCGACACAAGGTGATCGAGATCGCCCATCCCAGCTTCGGCAACCACAACGGCGGTCAGGTGCAGTTCGGGCCCGATGGCTCGCTCTATCTCGCAACTGGCGATGGCGGCAGCTCCGGCGACCCAGACGCCAACGCGCAGAACACATCGAGCCTGCTCGGCAAGCTGCTGCGCATCAAGCCGAAGAAGGGCGGCGGTTACTCAGTCCCCAAGACCAACCCGTTCGCCGGAGGCGCCGGAGGCGCCGGCGAGATCTATGCGCTGGGCCTGCGTAATCCGTATCGCTTCTCCTTCGACGCCAAGAGCGGGGCGATTGCAATCGCAGACGTCGGCCAGGACAAGTTCGAAGAGATCAACCATCTCGGCGTCGACAGCGCCCGCGGCGCCAATTTCGGCTGGGACCTGTTCGAGGGCAACTCCGTCTTTGACGGCAACGGCGACCAGCCCGCCAACTACAAGGGCCCGATCCACCAGTACGACTCCAGCGACGGTAACTGCGCGATCACCGGCGGCTATGTCTCGCGCGACCCCGCGACACCCGCGCTCACGGGTCGCTACCTCTACGCCGATTTCTGCGGCGGGGAGATCCGCTCGCTCGACCCTGGCGCGCAGAATCCAAGCTCGACCGACGCCGCGGTCGGCCTCAGTGTCGACTCCCCGAGCTCCTTCGGCGAGGGCGTCGGCGACAGGCTCTACGTCAGCTCGCTCGGCGGCGACGTCTTTCGCATCGTCCAGAACTGACCGCGCGCATCGGGGCCCGTCGAGCCTTAGAGTGGCTGGCGGCGACAACTGCAGCTTCGGCCGAGGAGGAGCTTTGACGATGGAGTCCGCGACGCAGCCCGAGACGACCGGCGCTAGCGCTGCCGGCAACGGCGCACCAAGCGCCAGCGCGGGTGCCGTGGCCTTCGAGGTCCGCCGCCCGGCGGACGGCAGCTTGATCG
>JBKJXG010000087.1:0-4522 GCA_046716525.1 Solirubrobacterales bacterium | reverse complement strand
CTCGGCGCCGACTCGCTCACCGGGAGCACGGCGGCGAACCTGCTGATCGGCGGGCCTGGAGCCGACAGCCTGTTCGGGCTCGCTGACGATGACGTCCTGAGGGCAAACGACGGCGTCGCCGATACCGTGATCAACTGCGGCCCCGGCACCGCCGACGAAGCCGTCGCGGACACGATCGACCCGGTGCCGGTCGGGTGCGAGCTCTGACCGGAGCGCCCCCTCCAAATCAGTTGTCCGAGCCGCCCCGATCCCATATGTAGAGCTCAACTGCTTCCACGGCGAGCTGCATCAAGCGTGGGCCGGAGAGGTGCTCGAGCACGGTCTCGAGCGCGGCCTCTTCGGTCAGGCCACAGTCGACGATCTCCTCGCCGCGAAAGCCGGCCGCGAGCTTGAGCGCTTCGCGGCGGTTGATCCCGAGCGAGGGAAACGCGCCCATCAGGTAGTCCCGATTCGGAATCGGCGTGCCGACGTCCATTGAGGAGTGCCAAGCGGCGAGCATCGAGATGTCGTGCTCGTCGAGCTCGGCGATCGCCTTCGCATAGTGAGATTCGAGCTCGTCCTCGGGAATCTCGTCGACCCACGCCCGCACGGCCTCGCCGAGGAGCTGGCGCCGTGCCTCGAGACCGATCGAGTCTGCGATGGCGCGGACGGCGTCGGCGGGGTCGATGAAGCACAGAGACATCGATGAAGAAGATAAGACGACCCCAGGACGACAAAACCCGGCCCGAAAGGCCCAAGGAGCGGCGACCGTGTCGGGTTTGCGAACCGCAACGCGACCTATGCTGGAAGAGATGGGTCTCGACGTCGTTCATGGGCCGCCGAACTCGGGTCGAGCACCCGAGATACTGGCGCGATTTCGTGCCGTTTTGGATCACGATCCCGTGCTCGTCGTACCCACCGGCGATGACGTCGCCGGTTTCGAGCGCCAGCTCTGCGACGAAACCGGCGTAACGCTCGGCGGTTCGATCTCGACCTTCGGCGCGCTGACGCAGGAGGTTGCCCGGGCGCTCGCGATCGAGATCGTCCCACCGCTCTCGTCGGCTCAGCGCCAGGCCTTGGTTCGCGCCGCCGTCAAACGCGCCGCGCCGCGGCGGCTGCGCCGGTCGGCCGCCCGCCCCGGCTTCACCCCTGCTCTCGACGCCTTGATCTCGGAGCTTCAGGCGGCGCTGATCGCACCTCGGGAGCTCGCCGCTGCGGTCGCTGCCCTCGACGAGCCCGGCTACGAAGTCGAGCTCGCGGCGATGTATGGCGCCTACGTTGAGTTGCGCGACGCCGCCGGGCGCTCCGATCCGGGGCTGATCGCGGAGCGAACGCTGGCGGCGCTGCGAAGCGATCCGGAAGACTGGGCCTCGCGGCCGGTGTTCATCTACGGCTTCGACGACCTCAGCCGCGCCCAGCTCGAGCTCGTCGCCGAGTTGGCGAAGACGAGTGCGGTGACGGTCGCCGTCACCTACGCCGACAAGCGCGCCCTCAGCGCCCGCGCGAGCCTGCTCAGCGCCCTCGAGCGTGAGCTCGGAGCTGTTGTGGAGGAACCTCTGGCGTTCGATCACGCCTACACCGAGAGCGCCACCCTGCGCCACCTCGACCTCAACCTGTTTGAGTCGAGCGCCGGCCCGACCGCCCCGGACGGCGGGCTTCAGCTGCTGCGAAGCGCCGGCCCCCGTGCCGAGGCCGAGGCGATCGGGATCGAGATCGCGCGACTGCTGCGCGCACGCCACGAGCCCGACGAGATCGCCGTCGTCGTCAGGCGCCCAGATTCGTCAGGTGCCCTGCTGGCCAGCGTCCTGCGTGGTCTCGGCATCCCCGTCGCCCTCGAGGGTTCGGCGCCGTTGATCTCGACGTGCGTCGGCACCTCGCTGGCCGCGCTCTGTCGCGCTGCCGGCGACGAACGCGATGTCGAGGCGCTGCTCACCCACCTGCGCTCAGACCCGGCAATGCCGGCCGCAGTCGCGGACAGCGTCGAGCGCCGAGTGCGGCGCGGCAACGCGCAAACGGTCAGCGCCGCGATCGAGCCCTGGGCCTCCCCTCCTCGCCACCTCGCGAGGCTGCGCGAGGCGGATTCGGATGCGGCACGGTTACGCGCATTGGCCCGCTCAGCCCGCGAGCTGGCCGAGGGCGCCCATCGCGGGGAAGCCCCGCTCGCCGGCGGCAGCGACGAAGCCGAGATGCCCTTCTCGGCGCTCGAGCTCCGCGCCGGCGTCGCTGCCGCGGAGCTGCTCACCGAGCTCGCCGGCGTTGGCGATCTGCCCGGTTGCGAGCAGCCAGGGCTTGCGGATGCGATCGAGGCGCTGGGGTCGGCTTCGGTCTCGCACTGGCGCGGGCCGGCGACCGGTCGCGTACGCATCCTCAGCCCTTACCGCGCCCGCACCGCCCGCGCCAGGGCGCTGTTCGTCGCTTCGCTGCAAGACGGTGAGTTCCCCAGCGCCTCACCGCTCGACCCGTTGCTATCCGAGGAGCGCCGTCGACAGCTCGGCTACGCGGACCTACGTCGAGAAGACCAAGCCGACGAGGAGCGCTATCTCTTCCACTCCTGCGTCTCACGCCCGACCGAGCGCCTCTATCTCAGCTGGCAGCACTGCGACGAGGACGGTGGCGCGCTCGCGCGCTCGCCGTTCATCGACGAGGTGCTCGATCTGCTCGACGTCGATCCCGAGAATCTCCCAAGCGAGTTGCTCACCACCCGCGGGCCCGAGCGCGCCGTGCCAACGCCAGACGAGGCAACGACCGTCCGTGACCTCGCACGCGCGCTCGCGATCCGCGGCTCAGGTAGCGACCGGGCCGGCGCGCTCGAAGACCTCGGTGTCGCCGGCTCCGACGCCGCCGCAACGCTCGCCCTCTTCGACGGGCTCCCGGATCCGAATCATCTCCCTGGACCGCTGCGCGCACCGGCGGTGCTCGAGCAGATCGCCGGACGCGAGGTGTTCAGCGCCGGCTCGCTCGAAGGCTGGGTCACGTGCTCTTACAAGTGGTTCGTCGATCACGAGCTCTCGCCGCAGCGGCTCGAGCCGGAGGCCGACCCGCTGTGGCTCGGCGGCGTCGTCCACGACGCCCTCGAGCAGCTCTACCGCGATGCCCCCGGCGACGACTCGATCCCCCGCCCGGGCGATCTCGGACGCTGGCGCCGCCGCTTCGCCGAGCTTCTCGAAGCGGTCGCGACCGGCCGCTCGGACGCGACGCTCAATCAGGCCCGTCGCGCCAAGCTCGACCGCGCCCGGGTGCAGATCGAGGCCTTCCTCGAGCACGAGTCGATGCTGGAGAGCGAGTTTCGCCCGGATCCTGAACTGCTCGAGCTCAGCTTCGGACCATTCGACGACCAGCCGCGTGAAGGCTCAACGCCACGCCCTGCCCTTCGCTTTGGCGAGTTCTCCTTGCGCGGGCGCATCGACCGCATCGATCTCGCCGCCGACTCACACAGCGCGATCGTCCGCGACTACAAGACCGGCAAGAAGGTCGCCACCGCGGGCGAGTTCGAGCGCAAGGGAACGCTTCAGATTCAGCTCTACATGCTCGCCGTGCGCCGCGTGCTCGACCTCGACCCGGTCGCCGGCCTGTATCAGCCGCTTGGTGCCACCGACCCGCCCAAGCGCAGGGCGCGTGGGCTGGCGCTCGCCGACGATCCACGAATCGAGTCGCTCAAGCTCGTTCGCACCGACAAGAAGGACGAGGAGGAGTTCGAGCTGGCGCTGGCCGAAGCGGAAACGAGGGCGACGGCCGCCGCTCGAGCGATGCGGGCCGGAAGCATCGCTCGCGACCCGATCAACGGCGAATGTCCGAAGTACTGCACGTTTCAGCCGATCTGCCGGCTCGAGCGCGCGCTCGGCGTAGTCGGACAGGAACAGGGCGACTCCGGAGATGAGCAGTGAGCCACAACGAGGGCCAGCTCTCGCTCGGCGACGCCGTCGAAGATCCGGCGCCGCCGGCTGTCGTCGAGACACAGCCAACACGCGGCAGCGACCGCGAGTTCGAGCCGACCGCCGAACAGGCGGCGGCGACTGCGGCGCGCAGTCACGACGCTTTTCTCGAAGCCGGGGCCGGCACCGGCAAGACGACCGTGCTGGTCGACCGCTACTGCGCCAGCGTCATCGACGACGAGGTCGAGGTGGACCGCCTGCTCGCTTTCACCTTCACCGAACGCGCCGCAGCGGAGATGCGCTCGCGCATCCGCCGCGAGCTCAGCCGCCGGTCGCGAGAGCAGCGCGAGGCCGGCGACGCGCAGCGCGCCGACGAGCTGCTTGCGGACGCCCGCTCGACCGAACGCGCATGGGTGATGACGATCCACGCCTCTGCCGGCGCCTGCTCGCCTCCCACCCGCTCGCCGCGGGGCTCGACCCCCGCTTCCGCGTGCTCGACGCCTCCGAGGCGGCGCGACTTCGCGACCGCGCGATCAACGAAGCGCTCGACGATCTGCTCGCCGCCGATGACGCGGACGTCGCCCGTGCCGCGGCCTCGTTCGAGCCCTGGCGCCTGATCGTGATGACGCTCGGCGCCCACGAGCGGCTGCGCAGCCAGGGCATGACCGAGC
>JBKJXG010000086.1:0-13980 GCA_046716525.1 Solirubrobacterales bacterium | reverse complement strand
GTGAAGCCGTGGGTGAACGACTCCTTGCCCGAGGCGAACGGCTCGAAGACGCGGTCTGAGGCGATCATCGCCCCCATTGGCACATGCGCGGAGGTCAGCGCCTTCGCGCTGGTGACGATGTCGGGCTGATAGCCGTAGCGCTCGCAGCCGAAATAGTGCCCGAGCCGGCCCCAGGCACAGATCACCTCGTCGGAGACCAGAAGGACATCGTGGCGGTCGCAGATCTCGCGCACGCGCTGGAAGTAGCCGTCCTGCGGCGGGATGCAGCCGCCGGCGTTCTGCAGCGGCTCGAGGATCACCGCGGCGACCGTCTCGGGCCCCTCGAAAACGATCTTCTCCTCGATCTGATCGGCGGCCCAGAGCGGGTCCCGGCCCTCCGGCCAGTGATAGCTGTTGGTGTTCGGCGCCTTGATCCCGCCGGGCACCAACGGCTCGAAGTCGGAGCGAAGCGCCGTTATCCCGGTTGCCTGCAGCGCCCCCAGGGTCGTCCCGTGGTAGGCGACCTCGCGACTGAGGAACTTGATCTTGCGCGGGTTGCCGGTGCGCTGATGGTAGGCGCGAGCGAGCTTGATCGCCGACTCCACCGCCTCTGAGCCACGCGAGGTGAAGAAGATGCGGTTGAGATCGCCCGGAGCGAGCGATGCGATCCGAGCGGCGAGCTCGATCGCGCGCGGGTGGGCGTAGCTCCAGATCGTGACGAAGTCGAGCTCCTCGACCTGGCGCGCCATCGCCTCGCCGATCTCGGTGCGGCCATGACCCGCGTTCACCGCGAACAAGCCCGAGAGGCCATCGAGATAGCGCTTGCCGTGCTCGTCCCAGACATAGGCGCCCTCGCCGCGGACGATGATCGGCACTTCGCCGCCATCGGCGTAGGAACCCATGCGGGTGAAATGCATCCACAGGTGGCGCTTGGCCGCCGCTTGAAGGTCAATGCCCGCTGGGGTGGTCGTCGCGGTGTCGGTGGCTGCCATGGCTATCTCTCATACCTCCTGCGGCTCGTAGGCCCTTGTGGTCCATCAGATCTCGACGTTCCGTACAATCCTACCCGGCGAAATGCGTGCCGACAAGCTGGATTCGGGTCAACTTCGATCGAAGCTCTTGTACGGTTCGTACAATGGTAGTTGGACGGTTTGGGACAATTGCCCCTTGCGCGATGCTTGACGTCGCAGTTAGCCTGAGCGGCGTCCGTGCACGGAGAGAGTTGTCTACTCGGGAGAGGATCCACGCATTGAGCGAGCCGAGTGTGCGCCTCGAGGGCGTCACCAAGCGCTTCGGCGACGACTTCGTCGCCGTGCGCGACCTCGACCTCGAGATCGGCCAGGGCGAGTTCTTCACCCTGCTCGGACCGTCGGGCTGCGGTAAGACCACCACCCTGAGGATGGTCGCCGGATTCGAGGAGCCGACGGCCGGCAAGATCCAGATCGAGGGCGCCGACGTCGCCGGTCTGCCGCCGCACAAGCGACCAACGAACACAGTCTTTCAAAGCTATGCGCTGTTTCCGCACATGAGCGTCGCCGACAACGTTGCCTACGGCCTCAAGCGCCAGGGCGTCGACAAGGACGAGATCCGCAGCCGCGTCGCGACCGAGCTCGACCGCGTCGGGCTGTCGGCCGAGGCGAACCGACGTCCGAACCAGCTATCCGGCGGGATGCAGCAGCGTGTCGCCCTGGCGCGGGCGCTCGTCAACCTGCCGAAGGTGCTACTGCTCGACGAGCCGCTCGGCGCCCTCGACCTCAAGCTGCGCAAGGAGCTGCAGATCCAGCTGAAGCAGATCCAGCGCGACGTCGGCATCACCTTCGTCTACGTCACCCACGACCAAGAGGAAGCGCTGACGATGTCGGATCGCATCGCGGTCATGAACCGCGGCCATATCGAGCAGTGCGCGCCCCCGGAGGACGTCTACGAACGCCCGACGACGACCTTCGTCGCCGGCTTCATCGGGGTCTCCAACCTGATGCCCGGCGCCGTCGTACAGGCCAACGGCGCGCGCTCGCGGGTCAAGCTCGACTCGGGCGTCGAGTTCGAAGCCGCCACCGCAATCGCGGATGGCGAGCGCATCCATGCGATCGTCAGGCCCGAGAAACTTCTGATAACCGCCGGCGGCGAGCAGGAAACGTCGAACGGGCCGAGCGTCGAGGGAATCGTGCAGAGCTCGGTGTATCTGGGGACGGCGACGCAGATTGTCGTCAAGCTGGCGGATGACGTTGCGATGACCGTCCTCGTGCCCAACGCCGACGAAGCCGAGCGGGGGCGGTTGCCTGGCGGCGGAGCCCCGGTGCGCCTCTCGTGGGCGCCAGAGCACATCCACGTCGTCAGGGAGTCCGAGGCCGTTGCGGCCCCGGTGACAAAGCCAACAAAAGGAGACAGTGAATAGATGTTTCGCAAGCTGAGCACCGCCGCGGCGGTTTTGATCGGGTCCCTCGTCCTTGCAGCGTGCGGCAGCGACGACGGGCTCGAAGGCGGCGCGAGCGACAGCGCGGACGTCCCCACGGCCGAGTCGGGAACGGTTGAGGGCGAGCTGACGATCTCCAACTGGCCGCTCTACATCGACAAGGCGACGGTCCCCGCCTTCGAGGAGGAGACCGGCGTCTCGGTCGAGTACATCGAGGACATCAACGACAACACCGAGTTCTTCGGCAAGCTGCGCCCGCAGCTGGCCGCGGGTGAGTCGGGCGGTCGCTCGATCATCGCGCCAACCGACTGGATGGCGAAGAAGATGTACGACCTCGGCTACATCCAGAACCTCGACAAGGAGGCGATCCCGAACGTGACGGAGAACCTCCGCGCCGACCTCGCCAGCCCCTCCTTCGACCCCGAGCGCGACTTCTCGGTGCCGTGGCAGAGCGGCATGACCGGGATCATCGTCCGTAAGGACCTGGCGCCCGACATCACCTCGATCAACGACCTCTTCGATCCCAAGTACGAGGGCAAGGTCACGTTCCTGTCGGAGATGCGCGACTCGGTGCCGCTGGTGATGAAGGCCGAAGGAATCGATCCCGACGAGGCCACCGACGAGGACTGGCTGGCAGCGATCGACAAGCTCGACGAGGCTGCCGCCTCGGGTCAGATCCGCGACTTCACCGGCAACGACTACGCCGACGACCTCACCCGCGGCGATGTCGTCGCGGCCGTCGGCTGGTCGGGCGACGCGGTCCAGCTCCAGGCCGACAACCCCAACATCGAGTGGCTGATGCCCGACGAGGGCTGCATCCTCTGGTCGGACAACATGCTGATCCCGGTCGGCGCCCCGAACACGGCGGCGGCGCTCGAGTTCATCAACTACGTCTACGACCCAGAGGTCGCGGCCGACATCGCCGAGTACGTCAACTACATCACTCCCGTCGACGGCGCAAAGGAGATCCTCGCTGAGCGCGATCCGAAGCTCGCCGAGAACCAGCTGATCTTCCCCGACGAGCAGTTCACCGAGAACTGCACGATCCAGCCGTCGCCGGAGGACGAGGAAGGCGTGACGGAGGCATTCGAATCGATTCTCGCCGGTTAGCGGGAAAGCGGCGGCGGATCAGGAGTCTGATGGCCAGGGCCTCATGACCTCGATCCGTCGCCGCCTCGCTCCCTACGGCCTCCTCGGCCCGGGGCTCTTCTGGCTCCTCGTCTTCTTCGTCGTGCCGATGTTCTTCATGGCGCGCATCGCGCTCTTTGAAGGCTCCTCGACCGATGGCTACACCTTCGCCTGGAACTTCAGCAACTTCTCTGACGCGCTGACGGAGTTCGACACCCAGTTCCTGCGCTCGTTCTTCTACGCGGGGGTGGCCACGGCGCTGGCGCTGCTGATCGCGTACCCGCTCGCCTACGCGATCGCGATGCGAGGCGGCAAGTGGAAGAATTTGCTGCTGTTCGCGGTCGTCGCCCCGTTCTTCACGACCTACTTGATCCGCACGCTGGCGTGGCAGACGATCCTCTCCGACCAGAGCTTCATCGTCGACTTCCTGCGCAGCATCGGCCTCGTCGCCGACGAAGGCCGTGTGCTGGACACGTCGGCATCGGTGATCGCCGGGCTCACCTACAACTTCCTCCCGTTCATGATCCTGCCGATCTACGCCAGCCTCGAGCGCGTCGACCTGCGCCTGATCGAGGCGGCGAAGGATCTCTATTCCTCGGCCAGCGCCGCCTTCTGGCGGGTGACGCTGCCGCTGACCGGGCCCGGGGTGGTCGCCGGCGTGCTGCTGACTTTCATCCCGGCGACGGGCGACTACATCAACGCCGAGTTCCTCGGCTCGCAGAACCAGGCGATGATCGGCAACGTGATCCAGTCGAAGTACCTCGTGCTCACCGACTACCCGGCGGCAGCGGCGCTGTCGTTCGTGCTCATGGCGCTGATCCTGGCCGTGGTCGTCATCTACATCCGCTTCGCGGGGACCGAGGCCTTAATGGGCGAGGAGGCTGAAAAGGCGTGAAGTGGCTTCGCGATCATGCCCTCAACATCTACGCGGGGCTGGCGATTGCCTACATGCTGATCCCGATCGGCGTCATCGCCGCATTTTCGTTCAACGATCCCGAGGGCCGTTACAACTTCACCTGGAGCGGCTTCACCTTCGACCACTGGAAGGATCCGTTCGCGATCGAGGAGCTCACCGACGCCCTGATCACGAGCCTCCAGCTGGCCGCGGTGGCGACGGTGATCTCGACCATCCTCGGCACCCTGATCGCCCTCGCCCTGGTTCGCTACGAGTTCTTCGGCCGTAAGCCCGCGAACCTGCTGATCGTGATCCCGACCGCGACGCCTGAGGTCGTGATCGGTGCCGCGCTGCTGTCGATGTTCCTGCTGCCGCCGTTCGTCAGCTTCATCGATCTCGGCTTTCCCAGCCTCGTCATCGCTCACGTCATGTTCTCGATCTCGTTCGTCGTCATCGTCGTCCGCTCGCGGCTGATCGGCTTCGACCGCAGCCTCGAGGAGGCGTCGCGCGATCTCGGCGCGAGCGCGTGGACGACCTTCCGCACCGTGACCCTGCCGCTGCTGTTGCCGGGCCTCGTCGGGGCGGCGCTGCTCGCCTTCGCGCTCTCGATCGACGACTTCGTCATCTCCAACTTCAACTCGGGCACAACGGTGACCTTCCCGCTCTACATCTACGGCGCCTCCCAGCGCGGGATCCCGGTCGAGGTGAACGTGCTGGCGACGATGCTGTTCCTAGTCACCTTGCTTGTGATGTTCTTCGTCGTCTGGCAGCAGCGGCGAGCCGACAGGCTGGCCGAGAAGCTGATCCACGAGCCGATCTAGAGTCATCTAACCATCGGCCAGGGTTTGGCGTCCGGCGCGACGGGAACCCTCGCAGCACGATGCCGAACGCCCACGAGCTCTCGCCGCTGACGAGAGCGGTACTGCTCGCCGCCGGCCTGCTCGTCCTCGGGCTCATCTTCCACGAGCTGGTGACGCTGCTCGTCGCGATCTTGATGACGGTGCTTTTGGCGATCCCGATGGCTGGGGTGGCGAATCGGCTCGAGCGCTACAAGGGCCCTCGCTGGCGCGGCGCCCTGATCGCGCTGTTGCTCGGCGTTGGAGTATTTGTCGCCCTGTTGGCGATCCTCGTACCGTCGTTCGTCGACCAGTCGAGCGAGTTCGTCGACCAGGTTCCGGCCACGGTCGACTCGTTGCGCGAGCGCCTCAACGACATCGGTGGCGAAGGCGCCGGCGCCGAGGCGCAGCAGTTCCTCGAGCGCTATACCGAGAACCCGCAGGAGTTCATCGGACCGCTGGCCTCGATCGGCCTCAGCGTCGCCGGCGTCCTCGCCGCGATCGCGCTGATCCTGATCACCGCGTATTACATGGCCGTGAGCCCGGCCCCGCTGCTGCGAGGCATCGAGGCCTTGTTCCCGCCGGCGCGCCGCGAGTGGGTGAGCGGGATCCTGGCGCGCCTGAGGGCAAGCTGGGTGGGATGGATGCAGGGCGTGCTCGTCGACATGATCGTCACCGCGGTGCTCGTCTACCTCGTCTTGGAGCTGATCGGGCTCGAGCTGACGATCTTCTTCGCCGTGTTCTCGGCGATCCTCGTGCTCATCCCCTACTTCGGCGCGATCATCGGCGCGATCCCACCAATACTCGTCGGCCTCGCCGAGGGCACCGACACCGCCTTGTTGGTGCTCGGCGCCTACATCTTGGTGCAGCAGGTCGAGGGCAACATCACGATCCCGCTGGTGATGGCCAACCGCGTCCAGCTGCACCCGGCGCTGGTCGCGATCGGGGTCGTTCTCGTCGGCCAGCTCTTCGGCTTCATCGGCCTCTTCGTCGCCGTCCCGATCCTCTCGGCGATCGTGATCGCAGTCGACGAGCTCTACGTCAAGCCGCTCGAGGCGCGCGCCGGGATCAAGCAGGTTGCCGATGGAGACGAGCTGCTGGTTCCCGCAGGCAGCGGTTAGTCGTCACGCTCGTCGCGCGTTTCTCGGACCACAGGCGCGAGGAACCAGAACCATGAGATGGCGGCGAAGACCCCGGAGGCCGCAAGTATTGCCGCGGTGCCGCCGTAGACGACGTGGGAAACGAGCAGGATGACGCCGAACATCGCCAGGCCAAGGAAGACGAGGCCGGCGATCGCGAGCCGGTTGGACGACTCGACGATCCACTTCTTGTCGAGCTCGCGGAAGCGCATGCGATGGCGCGCCGACGGCGCGATCAGGCACACGGAAGAGCTCACCGTGCACAGCAGGGTGACGTAGTAGACGCGCTTCTCGAAATCGGTTACGTCGACCCACCCCTGCTGGAACGGGACCACGAGCAGAAAGGCGAAGAGGAACTGGATCCCCGGAATCGCCACACGCAGCTCCTGCATCAGCTCCGAGAGGTTGCGGTCGAGTCGTTCCTCCTCGGACTCGCCGCGGCGCTTTGCGTGCTCTGAGTGGGGGCCGTCGGACATGTGGGCATGACGTTACCCGGCGTGTGATCGGTCAAGCGCTTCGCCGGCCACTCGGACCTGGCGCCGGGGTTGCGATGGATGCCGAAAGGACGGCGCTAGCATCGCGGCCGTGGCGGCAATCGAGACAAGGCTCGTGATCGGTGGTGAGCGCGCCGCCGGTGAGGGCGCTGAGATCGCCGTCGAGAACCCGTTCGACGAGACCATCGTGGCGACGGTGCGCGCGCCCTCTGCCGAGCAACTGGATGCGACGCTTGCGACGGCGAGCGAGGCGCAGCGCGGGTGGGAACGCACTCCCGCCGTCGAGCGCGGCGAGATGCTGCACGAGGTTGCGACGAAGTTGCGTGCACAGACCGACGCCCTGGCAGAGCTGATGACGCTGGAGGGCGGCAAGCCGCGCATCGAAAATGCCGACGAGATCAGCTGGACCGCGGCGGCGCTGGACTACTACGCGGAGATCGGCCGTGACGAAGGGGGCCGCGTGATCCCCTCGATCGAATCTACTCAGCTTTCCCTGGTTGTCAAGGATGCCGTCGGCGTCACCGGCTGCATCGTTCCCTGGAACTACCCCCTGCTGCTGCTGATGTGGAAGCTGGCACCGGCGCTCGCCGCCGGCAACGTCACGGTCTCCAAGCCCTCCGAGCTGACGCCGCTCTCCACCCTCGCCGTCGCCGATTGCTTCGATCACCTGCCGCCCGGCGTGGTCAGCGTCGTCGCCGGCGCGGGCGATGTCGGCGCCTCGATCGTCGCGGACGAGCGCGTCGCCTGCGTCGCCTTCACCGGCTCGGTCGAGACCGGCAAGAGGATCGCTCAGGTCTGTGCCGAGCGGGTTGCGCGCGTCAACCTCGAGATGGGTGGCAAGGACCCGTTCATCGTCTGCGCCGATGTCGCCGAGAAGGTCGGGGTCGCTGCTCGCGGCGGCGCCTGGGCGGCCTTTCTGAACGCCGGCCAGGTCTGCACCTCGGCCGAGCGCTTCTACGTCGCCGCCGAGGTCTACGACGACTACCTCTCGGAGTTCGTCGAGTACACGAAGAGCCTTCGAATCGGCGACCCGCTCGACCCTGACACCGACATCGGCCCGATGGTCTCGGCGACCCAGCGGGCCAAGGTCGCCGCACAGGTCGAGGCCGCCGTTGCCGCCGGCGCCGAGGTGATCACCGGCGGCGACACTGCGGGCAACGCCAAAGGCCACTTCTTCTCCCCGACCGTGGTCACCGGCGCTGCCGGGGAGACCGACCTGCTGAGCGAGGAGACCTTCGGCCCGGTAGCGCCCTTGGTCCCGGTCGGCTCGCTCGACGAGGCGATCGAGCTTGCCAACTCGACTCGCTTCGGCCTCGGCGCGAACGTCTACACCGGCGACCTCAAGACGATGGTCCGCTGCATGCGCGAGATCAAGGCGGGCACGGTGTGGTTCAACGACCCACTGACCGACAACGACGCCGGTCCCTTCGGTGGCTTCAAGCAGTCCGGCCTCGGCCGCGAGCTAGGCCGCGAGGGGCTCGAAGCCTTTCAGGAGACCAAGCATGTCCACATCGAGACCGAGATCGAGGCGAAAGATTGGTGGTATCCGTACGGCGCGGCCGACGAATCGCCGGCGGAGGAGGCGGGCGCGTAGCGGTGATCGACTTCACCCGTCCGGCCAACCGCCCACCGGACTTTGGCCGTCCCGGCGCTTGTCGGAGTAACCGGCTCGCGTCACAATCTGACTATGGCGACTGAAACCGAGCAGGCAACGCGCACTCTGAACAACTACATCGGCGGTGGCTGGGTCGAAGCCGCCGGCGAAAAAACGCTGGACGACATCAACCCCGCGACCGGTGAGCTTGTCGCGCGGGTGCCGCTTTCCGATGCCACCGACGTCGACGCCGCCGTGCAGGCTGCCCGCGCGGCGCAACCCGAGTGGCGCGCGGTGGCGCCACAGAAGCGCGCCCGTGCCGTGATCGCCCTGCGAGCGGCCCTGTGGGAACGGCGTGACGACATCGCCCAGCTGGTCACTGCCGACATGGGAAAGACGCTCGCCGACGCTCGCGGTGAGGTCCTGCGCGGAATCGAGTCCGTCGAGGCGGCATGCGGCATCCCTCATCTGCTCAAGGGCGAGAACCTCGAAGGCGTTGCCGGTGGTGTCGATGTCGAGCTCGTGCGCCAACCCGTCGGTGTGGTCGCCGCAATCACGCCGTTCAACTTCCCCGCCATGATCCCGCTCTGGTTTCTGCCCTATGCGATCGCCTGCGGCAACAGCTTCATCCTCAAGCCGTCGGAGCGCGATCCACGCCCATCGGAGCTGATCTTCGAGCTGATCGACGAGATCGACGAGCTCCCCGACGGAATCCTCAACCTCGTTCACGGTGGTCGGGATGCGGTCAATGGCCTGCTCGACCATCCGGGCATCGACGCGATCTCGTTCGTCGGCCAGGCGTCGACGGCGCGCTACATCGCCGAGCGCTCGTCGGCCGCCGGAAAGCGCTTTCAGGCGCTCGGAGGAGCCAAGAACTCGCTCGTGGTCATGCCCGACGCCGACCTCGAGGTGACGGTGCCGGCGATCATGTCCTCAGCCTTCGGCGCCGCCGGCCAGCGCTGTCTCGCGGGCTCGGTCGCGGTGCTCGTCGGCACTCGCGAAGAGCAGGACGAAACGCTCGATGCACTGACCGCCGCGGCCGCCGACCTCGGCGTCGGACCGGGTGATCAGGAGGGTGTCGAGGTCTGCCCGCTGGTCGGGCCGGATGCGCGCGAACGCGTGGCTGGTGCGGTCGAAGCCGCGGAGGCCGATTCCGAGGACGAGCTGATTCTCGACGGCCGTCGCGATTCAGGGCCCGGCAACTCGCTGATCGGTCCCTCGATCGTGGCAACGTCGAATCTCGAATCCGACCTCGCTCGCGAGGAGCTCTTCGGGCCGCTGCTCGCGGTGGTTCGAGTCGACGACCTCGACGCAGCGCTCGAGTTCGCCAACGGCTCGCGCTACGGCAACGCCGGCTCGATCTTCACCACTTCCGGCGGTGCGGCCCGCGCCTACCGCTGGGGCGCCGAGGCGGGAATGCTCGGCGTCAACGTCGGTGTCGCGGCACCGGTGGCGTGGTTTCCCTTCTCGGGTTGGAAGGACTCGATCGACGGCGATCTGCACGCCAACGGCGGCGACGCGGTCCAGTTCTACACCCGCAAGAAGGTCGTAACCTCCCGCTGGTGAACGATGACGTCAAGCGCCGCAACTACCGCATCGCGGCACTCGGCGGGAGCTTCTTGTTGCCAATCGCCGGCCTCGTCGCGGTGACCATGTTCTTGATCCAGGACGATCGAGAGCTTGCGATGAACGCACTGGCGGGAGCGCTGTTGGGCGCCGTGGCCTGGATTTTGCTGCTGACGGCATGAGCCTGATCAAGCGCCCAGGGTCTCTCGTTCGCGAATCAGCCAGCGCTTCGCCGACCACCTGAGCTTGCGGTCGTCGAGTGAGCGCTCAGGCCGCGTCGAGCTCGAGCCCCTGCTGATTCGATACCGCGGACTTCGATTCTTGCTCGCCTCGTTCGGCCTCGAAAGCCGCGACGCGAACGCCGAGCAACCGCACCGGACGCTGCGGGTCATAGGCGCGCAGCAGGTCTCGTGCGGTTGCCGCGATCAGCGCCTCCTCGTTGGTCGGCGCCTCGACCGAGCGCACGCGGGTGACAGTGGTCCAATCGTCGAGACGGACCTTGATCCCGATCGTGCGGCCTGCGAGCCCGCGGTTGGCGAGTTCGCCGGCGAGGCGCTCGGACTGCTGGTCGAGTATCTGCTCGAGCCGGGCGCGGTCGGCGATGTCGTAGTCGAACGTGGTCTCAACCGAGCGGGATTTCGCCTCGCGGCTCGTTTGAACCTTGGACTCGCTGCGGAAATGCGAGCGGTCGTGAAGCGCCTGGCCGTGGTTGGCGCCGAAGCGCGCGATCAGGTCGTCGACCGGGTGGCGCTGAAGGCTGCCAAGGGTCTCGATTCCCATTTCCGAAAGGCGCGCGGCTGTCTTCGGGCCAATTCCCGGGATCAGCTTTGGTGGCTCCGACGCAAAGCGCTTGACGGCCTGCTCGCGGCTGAGGACGACGAACCCGCGAGGCTTCTCGGCGTCGGAGGCAACCTTGGCGACGAGCTTGTTCGGACCGATGCCGACGGACGCGTTGAGCTCGAGCCGGTCGCGAATCATGCGCACGACCCAGCTCATTCGCGAGACCGGATCGGGCACTCCTTCGAGGTCGATATAGCACTCGTCGAGTGAAACGCGCTCAGTCGGCGCCCCGAGCTCGGCGATCACGGCCATCACCTGCTGCGAACGCTCGCGGTAATGCGCCATGTCGACCGGCACCTGAATCAGATCAGGGCAGCGACGCCGCGCAAGCGACACCGGCATCGCCGAGCCGACCCCGAACGGCCGCGCCTCATACGACGCCGTCGTCACCACCGCCCGCGGCCCGCTGCCCGAGACGATCACCGGCTTGCCCTTGAGCTCGGGGCGTCGCAGCAACTCGACGGCGACGTAGAACGAGTCCATGTCGAGGTGCGCGATCGCCATCGGGTTGATCGTAGATCGGCGGTCGGCGGGGTGTGCTGAGCGACTAGCGAGCGCAGCGACAGTGTTCTGGTTTGCGTGGAAAGTCCAACGCCGCCACGGAGTGCTGCTTTGCATGGAAGCGGCACCTTGCGCTCGGTCGCGGGATACTGCCTGGGCGGTGGCGGAGGAGAACGTGGAGATCGTGCGGGATGCCTTCGAGGCGTTCCTGGGAGGGGACCGGGAAAAGACAGCGCAGCTGATCGATCCCGAGGTCGAGTTCCACGGCACCGTCGGCGGGCTTCAAGAGGGCCAAATAGCCCACGGTCAGTCCCAGATCGACGAGACGTTCGAGGCGGAGGATCTGGAGGCGTGGGAAGAGCGCCGCCTGGAGGCAGAGGAGTTCATCGACGCCGGCGACGACGTCGTTGTGCTCTTGCACGAATACCGGCGCGGTAGAGGCAGCGGAGTGGAGCGGGAAACCAAGACGGCAGTTGTCGTTGCGGTGAGTGGAGGACGGGTGGTTCGCATCCAGGGCTATATGGATCGCGACGCAGCCCTCGCAGCCGCCGGGCTGTCGGAGTAGCGCTTAGGACGAGAAGTGGTAGTCCAGGCCGAGTTGGCGGCACACAGATAGGGTTACGCCATGGCGATACTGCTCGTGCACCTGGCGACTGGTCCGGAGAACCCAACACGTGCGGCGCTGGCGATGCTGGTCGCGAGAACTGCCGCATCCGAAGGGCACGACGTAAGCGTCTTTCTCGCCGGCGATGCGGTGCAGCTCCTGCGTCCCGAGACTGCGGCCGCTACGCACGGAATTGGAACAGGGGCCTTCGAGGAACACTTGGCCGCGCTGCGCGAGGCGGGCGTTCGGATCTACGCCTCCGGCATGTCGAGCAAGGCGCGAGGGGTCGAAGCGGAGGCCCTCGGAGCGGAGCCGGCACAGCCACAGAAGCTTGTCGAGCTGGCGACCGCGGCGGAGACCACGCTGACGTACTGATTCAGCGGCGCGGTTGCTAGCGCCAGGTCCCTGACATGCCATCGGTACCTCAGACGATCAGGCTCGGCGACCGCGAGCTGACCCGGATCGGCCTCGGCACCAACCGGCTCACCGACACAGCCGAGAATCGCTCGTTCCTCGAAGCCGCCGTCGATGCCGGCCTCGACTTCATCGACAGCGCGCATCTCTACACCGACGGCGCCAGCGAATCGACGATCGGCGCTACGTTGGCGCCATTCGCGGAGGACTTGGTAGTCGCGACCAAGGGCGGCTACCGCCCAGGCGGCGGAATCGAGGGGCTGAGAGCGGAGGTCGAGCAGAGCTTCGAGCGGCTTCGAGTCGAATCGATCGCCCTGTATTACCTGCATCGGGTCGATCCGGAGATCCCGCTCGAGGAGACGATGGCCGTCCTTGCCGAGTACCGCGAAGCCGGGCGCATCGTCCATCTCGGCCTCTCCGAGGTGAGCGTGGAGCAGATCGAGCTGGCTCGGGCAGTCGTGCCGATTGCGGCGGTCCAGAACGAGTACAGCCTGTCGGAGCGAAAGCACGACGAGGTGGTTGACTTCTGCGCCGGCGAGAACCTCGTCTTCGCGCCCTTCTATCCCATGCGCGGCGGCGACTCGGTGGCTCTCGGCGAGATCGCAGCCGCCCACGGTGCGACCCCGAACCAGATCAAGATCGCATGGCTGCTGAAGCGCTCGCCGGTAGTGCTCCCGATCCCGGGCACGCTCTCGATCGAACACCTGCGGGAGAACCTGGCGGCGCTGGAGCTCGAGCTCTCCGACGCGGACTTCGATCGGCTCACCGCCCCTTAGCGGCAAGCGCCGGACCACGTGATCGTGGTTATCACGCGTAGTGACCGAGAACCTCGGCAACGTCATGGACCGATGAGTTCAAGCGCCCGCGCCGGTCTACACAACCACGAGACCGCTAGCGTGGACCTCCAACCCAATCTTTGAGGAAGCACCGATGAACGAACCGTCAACACTCGCGATCGAGGCCAGCGGCTTGGTCAAGGCCTTCGGCGACACCACAGCCGTCGATGGCGTCGACCTGTCCGTGCGCAGTGGCTCCGTCTACGGGGTTCTCGGCCCCAACGGCGCCGGCAAGACGACGACGATCCGCATGCTGGCAACGCTGCTTGCCCCGGATTCCGGTTCGGCGCGGATCTTCGGCCATGACATCGTCGAGGAGGCCGACGTCGTCCGCGGGCTCGTCAGCCTCACCGGCCAGCTCGCCTCGGTCGACGAGGATCTCACCGGCCGCGAAAACCTGATCTTGATCGGACGCCTGGTCGGGCTCGGTCGCGGCGCGAAGGACCGCGCCGACGAGCTGCTCGAAGCCTTCGGCATCGCAGAGGCGGCCGGTCGCCTCGTCAAGAACTACTCAGGCGGAATGCGCCGGCGGCTCGACATCGCCGCCAGCATCGTCGTGACCCCGGAGCTGATGTTCCTCGACGAACCCACGACCGGGCTCGACCCCCGCTCGCGGAACCAGGTCTGGGACATCATCCGGGTCTTGGCCGCTGCGGGGACCACGATCCTCCTCTGCACCCAGTATCTCGAGGAGGCGGACCAGCTCGCCGAAGGGATCGCCGTGATCGACCGCGGCAAGGT
>JBKJXG010000085.1:0-6040 GCA_046716525.1 Solirubrobacterales bacterium | reverse complement strand
CCCCCAACCCGAGCCGATCCGCATTCCCCTTCGACACAGCGAGAGCCTCGAGCGATGTGTCGGTGGCAACGACGTCAGCGCCCGCCAGCTCATCGGCCACCGCCAGCGCGACAGCGCCCGATCCGGTGCCGACGTCGAGCACCGTCGCCGGCGAGAGCTCGAGCGCCACCTCGACCAGCAACTCCGTCTCCGGGCGCGGGATCAGGACCCGACGGTCGACCGCAAGCTCGATTCGCCGAAATCCCTTGCGCCCGAGGATGTAGGCAACCGGCTCACGGGCGACCCGACGACGCACCATGACGCCGAACGCGCGCGCTGCCGCCGACTCGACCTCGGACTCGGGTCGTGCCACCAAAGCGGCCCGATCGAGGCTTGTCGCCTCGGCCAGTAACAGCTCGGCGTCGAGCCTCGGGCTATCGCAACCCGCGGCAGCCAGCGCGTCCGTCGCCGCTGACAGGGCGTCGTGCGCCGACCCCGCAACGGCAGCGCTCACGGGCTCGTGTGCCTCACGAGCTCAAGCGCCTGCTTGCGCCGTCTGCGCCTCGAGTCGGGCGCGCTTTTCCTCGCCGGCCAGGGCCGCGGTGAACTCGCTCAGATCACCGCCGAGGACCTCGTCGAGGTTGTGCGCGGTGAGCTTGATGCGGTGGTCGGTGACGCGGCCCTGGGGGTAGTTGTAGGTGCGGATCTTCTCCGAGCGCTCACCCGTGCCGACCTGCAGGCGGCGCTCGGCGGCGATCTCGGCGTTCTGACTGGCAAGCGCCTGCTCATAGAGCCGAGCGCGCAGCACGCGCATCGCCTTCTCGCGGTTTTGGAGCTGTGACTTCTCGTCCTGCATCGAGACGACGATGCCCGTCGGCTTGTGGGTGATTCGCACCGCGGAGTCCGTCGTGTTGACTGATTGACCTCCCGGACCCGAGGAGCGATAAACATCGATCTGGAGGTCCTCGGGGGCGATCGCGACCTCCACCTCCTCGGCCTCGGGAAGCACGGCGACGGTTGCGGTCGAGGTGTGGATCCGCCCCTGCGACTCGGTCTTCGGAACGCGCTGGACACGATGAGTGCCGCCCTCGAATTTGAACACGGAGTAGGCGCCGTCGCCGCGGATCTCGAAGGTCACGTCCTTGAAGCCGCCGACCTCGGCCGCCGACTGCGACAGCGTCTCGGTCGTGAAGCCGCGCACTTCGGCATAGCGGGTGAGCATGTTGTGCAGGTCGCCGGCAAAGAGCGCTGCCTCGTCGCCCCCGGCACCACCGCGGATCTCGATGATCACGTTCTTGTCGTCGTTGGGGTCGCGGTCGACCATCGCCAGGCGCAGTTCGTCCTCGAGCTCCCGCAGCCGCTCGGGGGCATCGGCGACCACCTTTCGCAGCTCCTCGTCCTCGTCGTCGGCGAGCAGCTCCCGGGCTCCGTCGAGGTCGCCCCCCAGGCGACTCCATTCGGCCGCCAACTGGTGCGCGTGTTCGAGCTCGCGATAGCCGCGCCCGACCTCGGCATAGCGCTCGCGGTCGGCGATCACAACCGGATCCGACATCTGCTGCTGGAGCTCGGCGAAGCGCTCCTCGATCTGCGCAACGAGCTTTTCGATCATGCCAAGAGTTTGACGCCCGAGCCCGCGGTCGGCTCCGCGGCGTGTTACAACCCATCATGTGATCCGAGCGCGACCGATCGCATTCGGTCTCACCGCGTTGGTGGTGGCCGCGCTGGCCGGTCTTCCGGGCGCAGGCGCCGCGCCCTCCTGCCTCGGCAAGACGCCTACGATCGTCGACGGCGCCGGATCCAGCAGGATCCAGGGAACGCAGGGCGATGACGTGATCTTCGCCGGCGCGGGAAACGACACCGTAGCCGGGGGTGACGGCGTCGATCACGTCTGCGGTGGCGACGGCGACGACACGATCGACACCGGCACCGGCGACGACTTCATCGACGGCGGGGAGGGAAACGACGAGATCCACGGCTACAACGGCGACGATCGGATCGAGGGTGGCGCCGGGCGCGATTTCCTCGACGGCCGCCGCGGGCGCGAGGACGTACTGCTGGCGGGCCCGGGGCCCGACAGGCTGATTGGCGGCAGCGTGCTCAAGGGCGGCGGAGGCAACGACCTGCTCGACAGCGCCGGCTACCGGCGCGAAACCGGTGCCGATCGACTCGACGGCGGCAGCGGCGACGACCGCCTGCTCGGCGACAGCCAGAACGGCCCGGGTGAGCGACTCGACGGCGGCCCCGGCGACGACGATTTGAAGGGATTCGACGGCGACGACTCGCTCGCGGGCGGCGATGGGGCCGATCAGCTCGACGGCGGCAATGGCACCGACGCCTGCACACAGGGCCCGGGGAGCGGGCCGGTGACGAACTGCGAGTGAGCAACGGGCGCGGCTGCTGCTCCCTCGCTCAGGCGACGATCTCGATCGCGTCGCGACCCCTCGTCCACTCCTCCGGTTTCTCGAGAGCCAACACAGCCTCCAGCGCCGCGATCGCGACCGTGAGCTGCTCGCGGTCGGGTGTGCGCGTGGTCAGGTTCTGCAGCATCAGACCGGGCCACATCAGCGCTCGCACCCAGCGCTTGCGCCGATTCTTACCGGCCCACTTGATCACCTCGTAGGAGAGCCCGGCGATCAGCGGGATGCCGAGGATCCGAGAGGCGACGAGCCAGTACCACTCCGGCAGCCCGATCGGGGCGAAGACGAAGATCGCCAGCACCATCACGATCAGCAGGAAGCTGGTGCCGCAGCGCGGATGCAGCCGCGAGTAGCGCTCGGCGCGCTCCGGCACGAGCTCGTCACCGGCCTCGTAGCAGGAGATCGTCTTGTGCTCGGCGCCGTGATACTCGAACACCCGCCGCAGGTCCTGAAGGCGGCTGATGGCAACGATGTAGCCGATGAAGATCGCGGTGCGCAGGACGCCCTCGACGAGCCAGAACAGCAACGCCGAGCCGAGCTGGTCTTTGATCAGACTGGTGGCGGCGACCGGGACGACGAAGAAGAGCCCGATCGCGAGCGCCAGCGAGCCGGCGATCGTCAATGCCCAGGTGAGCCCTCCGATCGGTTTGGCGTCGACGCCCTGCTCTGCCTCGAGCTGGGCGTTGGCCGAGATGCTGAGTGCACGGAAGCCGATCTTCAGCGACTCGCCGAGCGCGACGACGCCTCGAATCACAGGCAGGCGCAGGACGCGGTGGCGCTTTGCCCACGAGATCAGAGGCTCCGAGGTGATCTCGATCTCACCGGTTGCGCGACCGAACCCGGCGCCGCGATTGGGGTCGACAAGGTCCTCGGCGCTGGGCTTTCGCACCGCAACCGCCCAGGTCGAGACCCCCCGCATCATCACGCCCTCGAGCACCGCCTGGCCGCCGACGGGGGCGTCGCGCAGGGCGACCGGCATGCCGTCGGGCATGCGCGTGGCGTCGATCTCGGGGGCTTGGGCGGTCAGCTGCGCTTGCTGCGCGCCTGGCGGCGCTTGAAGCGCTCGACGCGCCCACCAGTGTCGACGAGCTTCTGCTTGCCGGTGTAGAACGGATGGCACTCCGCGCAGAGCTCGACGTGAAGGTCGGCCTTGGTGGAGCGCGTATAGAAGTCGTTCCCGCACGAGCAGTGCACATGGGCGAGTACGTACTCGGGATGGATCCCTGTCTTCATCACAACGATTCTAGCCGAGGTGATTGATCACGGATCGACGTGCCCTCGGTCGGGAATCAGTCACCTAGCCCCGAAATCAGCCCGGCGAGGGTTTCGCCCGCTTCGACACGCGCCTTTGCCGGGTCTTCGGCGCGTGCGACCAACATCGCCACCTCGTCGAGCGCGCCGAGCAGAGCGTGGGCAAGCGGATCGACCGGCTGGCGGCGGATCTCGCCCGATTGCATCCCGGCGGTCAGCAACGCCGCGATCAGGCCGAGCCCGTAGCGGGCGCCGATCTCTCGCCACTGCTCCCAGCCAAGCACCGCGGGTGCGTCGAGCAGCGCGATCTGCTGCACCTCCGGCTCGAGGCAGCGATCGAGAAAGAGCTCGGCGCCGGCCGCGAGCGTCTCGAGCGCCCCCGCCCCGGGGGTGACCTCAGCCCCCACCTGCTCGGCGACCTCCTGCTCGATCTGCTCGTAAACGGCGGCGAAGAGCTCTTTCTTGCCGTGAAAGTGGTGATAGAGCGCGCCTCGCGTCACCCCGGCATCGCGCACGATCTCCTCCGTGCCGACGGCCGTGTAGCCGCGTTCGGCGAATAGCCTGCGGCCCGCAGCGAGCAGGGCGCCCCGGGTGCTCTCGGATCTCTCAGCTTGGGTTCTGGTTGACATGCATGCAGTATGTATGTTACAAACGTACCGCCTGTATGTTATCCACGAGATCGGAGCAGCTCGCAAGATGAACGCAACCTCCACCGCCCGTGCCGCAGCACCCCGGCCGGACTCCGCCGAGGGCCGCGCGATCGCAGAGATCCCGCAAGGCCAAATCGCCTATCGCGACCTTGGCTCCGGCGAGCCGATCGTGTTCGTCCATGGCCTACTCGTCGACGGGCGCCTCTGGGACGGCGTCGCCGAGCGTCTGGTGCCGAGCCATCGCTGCCTCGTCGTGGACTGGCCGATGGGCTCGCACAAGACTGCGATGAACCCGGATGCCGACCTCTCGCCCCCGGGAATGGTCGAGGTGATCGTCGCCTTCCTTGACGCGCTCGGCCTCGAGCGCGTCAACCTCGTCGGCAACGACAGCGGCGGAGCGATCTCGCAGATGCTGACCGCGACGCATCCCGAGCGCGTCGAGCGCCTGATCCTCACCAACTGCGACACGTTCGAGAAGTTCCCGCCGTTTCCGTTCAGCCTGATGCCGCCGATTGCCCGTCTGCCTGGCGGTATGGAGCTGCTGGCAGCGCCGTTTCGCATCGGTGCTGTGCGTCGTGCGACCTACGGGTTGCTTGCAAAGCACGAGATCCCGCCCGAGCTCGTCGACGACTGGCTCGCGGCGATCGCCGACCCGGGTGTCAAGCGCGACGCGCGCAAGCTCACCGCCGGCGCCCACAAGCGCCATACGCTCGCGGCAGCCGAGGCCCTGCGGGGGTTCGAGCGCCCGGTGCGATTCGCCTGGGCATCGGAGGATCGCTTCTTTCGCCTCGCCGACGCCGAACGGCTCGCGGCGATGGTCCCCGATGCCCGGATCGAGACGATCGCCGACGCGAAGACGTTCGTCTCGCTCGATCAACCGCAGCGCGTGGCAGAGCTGATCGCCGAATTCGTGAATCCGAGCTAGCCGTCCACCTTGCGCAATCCCCACGGTGGCGTCGCCAACTCCACCGTGCCGCCCGCGACCACGCGCAGCACCCCGGCCATGTGGTCGCCGATCCCGCGCTCGGGGATCTCGACCTCGACCTCGACCGTCCCCGCCTCACGCGAGATCACGGTCGCCGGGCCGATCGAGGCGAGTACGTCGTGCATCTGCTCGTTGCCGGCCAGAAGCAGTGCGGTGAAGCGAAGGATGCCCTCCTCACGGGCCCGCGCGGCGAGCACGCTCGTCAGCGCCGTGCCCAGTCCCCTCCCCTGCCACTCGTCGACGATCGTCACCGCCGCTTCAGCGGAAGTCCCGTCGTCGAGGCGAACGAAACGCGCGACGCCGACGGGTTCACCGTGGCCGGCATCGAAGGCGATCAGAGCCTCGTGATCGTGGTGGTCGACCTCGGTCAGGTAGCGCAGCTGCGACGGTGAGAGCTCGTCGATCGGGGTCATGAAGCGCCGGTAGCGCGACTCCTCGCTGAGTCGAGCGAACCCGGCGACAAGCGCATCCTTGTCGTCCGGCCCAATCGGCCGCACACGCGCGAGCGAGCCATCGCGAAGTTTCAGATCGATCTCATCCACAGGACTCAACCCGTCTGGCAAACGGCGCTGAAAAGCAAGCGTGGCTAGGACGTAGGGTGATCGGCGAGGTGAGCGTACGTGTCCGGTACGTGAACGAGACGATCACCCGAGGACACCGCCAGGCGCAGCTTTGCAGGCGCCGCCATCAGACCTCTTGATACAAAGGCCCGTCGCCGCCTTCGGGCATCGTCAGCCGCCCGCCCTTGGCGTTGATCG
>JBKJXG010000084.1:0-7170 GCA_046716525.1 Solirubrobacterales bacterium | reverse complement strand
CTCCACGCTCGTCACGGAAGTCGATCTTGAGGCCCCTGGTGAGAAAGGCCATCTCGCGGAAGCGCTGCTCGAGGATGGTGCGGTCGTACTCGATCTCGTCGAAGATCTCGAGATCGGGCAGATAGGTGATTCTGGTGCCGCGCCGGTCAATCTTTGCACCCTTCTCCAGCGTGGTCATCGGCGTGCCGCGCTCATACGACTGCTTGTGCTCGTAGCCGTCGCGCCAGATCGTGAGGTGCAGCCACTCGGAGAGGGCGTTGACCACGCTCACACCCACGCCGTGCAAACCGCCCGAGACCTTGTAGCCGCCGCCCTCGCCGAACTTGCCGCCCGCGTGCAGCACGGTGAGCACCACCTCGGCCGCCGGACGCTGCTCCTTCTCCATGATTCCCACCGGGATACCGCGGCCGTTGTCGGTGACCGTGACGCTGTTGTCCGGGTGGATCACGATCTCCACCTGGTCGGCTTCGCCCGCCAGGGCCTCGTCGACGGAGTTGTCGACGACCTCGTAGACGAGATGGTGGAGGCCGCGCGGCCCGGTCGAGCCGATGTACATGCCCGGGCGCTTGCGCACGGGATCGAGACCACGCAATACCGTGATCTCATCCGAGGTGTAGCCGTTCGACTCGATGTCTTCAGTCGCTGCCGGCTTCTTGCCGTCAGCGCCCGCTTCTGTTGGCACTCGGTTGGGCCCCTTCGATAGCTGTCATGAGAAACCCCGCTCCACCGACGCGGCTCCAACGATGATTCTTGGGCCATGTTCGGACGGATCGGGGTAGCGGTCCGACTTCACATAAGGATACCAGGCTGGGCGGCCGGAAAGCGTCTCCGCTTCTAGCAAAATCCCTGCAAATCAGGCATTAATGTGTGCCGATATCCTGACTTTCGCCGACGACGAAGCGAAGCCGGTCGATCTGCACTCCCGTCAGCGCTCGATTGAGCTGCTCGAGCAGGTCATTCTGGAGCAGGTCGAGCTCCTGTGCCCAGGTCGCCGCGCTGCACGCGACTGTGACGATGCCGTCACGTTCGCGTACCGGTTCAGCGTGCGTTGCAATGCGCTCGCCGAGCGCATCCGCCCACACAGCTTGGACCGCACCGAGTGGAGTCTTGGGCGTCGACTCGGTGCGCACGGCGCGGACCAAGTCGCCCAGCGCGCGCGGCTGGGAGCGCGAGCTCATGCCGCCTCCGATTCGGCGGCGGAGCCGAGGACGTGGCCGGCGCGCACCGCGATCTCCCGGCGTCGCTCGACGGACGGGAGATGGTCGGGCTCGGTCGCGGTCACGATCGCCTGGCCCTCGCCCTCGAGGTGATCGACCAGCAGGGTGCGACGCTCGGTGTCGAGCTCGGAGGTGACGTCGTCGAGCAGCATCAACGGCACCGGGCGGTCGTCGTCGATCAACACCCGTCGCTCAGCGAACAGCAGCGCCAGCAACGCGCTTCTCTGCTGGCCCTGCGAGCCGTAGCGGCGAATCGATTTGCCGTCGCGCTCGAATGCCAGCTCGTCGAGGTGGGGGCCGTGACCGGTGTAGCCGCGGGCGAGATCGCTCTCGCGACGCGCAGCGATCTCCATCGCCAGCGCCGCGGGCTCGGCCGCCTCGCTTCGCGGTTTATAGGCGAGTGTGCCGGTGCCGAGACCGAGCGACTCGGCGGCGGAGGCAAAGGGGTCCGACATCCGCTCGATCGCCTCGCGGCGCAGCGCGATCAGCTCGACCCCGGCGGCGCCTAGCTCCGTCTCCCATGCGTCCAGAGTCGACTGGCCGGCGGCACCGGCGCGAATGCGTCCCAGGAGGGCGTTTCGCTGCGCGAGGGCGCGCGAATAGCGGCGGCGGCGCTCGTCGCGCGACGGCCACAAGGCGGCGCAGAAGCCATCGAGATGAGCGCGGCGACCAGACGGCGGGCCTTTGATCAAGCTGAGGCGGTCGGGCATGAAGACGGAAAGCGCCGGGCGCAGACGGGTGCTCTCGGGACCCGCCGGGGTGCCGTCGACGAGATGGCGGCGGCCATCCGCGCGACTGACCGAGGCGAGGAAGGTGCGCGGGCGGGCGCCCTCGCCGGTGACGCGGGCCTCGGCGCGACACAACGACTGGCCGAAGGCGATCGCCTCACGGTCGTCGCGCGTACGGCACGAGCGTCCGGCGAGCGCCATGTACGTCGCCTCCAGCAGATTCGTCTTGCCGGCCCCGTTGGCGCCCCAAAACAGGTTCAGCCCCGGCCCGAGCTCGACCTCGCAGTCGGCCAGGTTGCGAAAACCCAGAACCGTTATCGACTCAACAACCACATCAAGAAACCATGGCGAGGTGCGGGCGCCGCCAGGCAAGGACGCAGGGAACGCGGTGTGCTCCGCACACAAGCGACCGAGGACGCAGCATGGCGGCGCCCGGGCCCGCCATCAGACGTTCAGGCGGATCGGCATGACCAAGTACGAGAAGTCGTCGCCGTCGACAGGCCGTAGCAGGCCTGGGCGCAGCGGCGATGAGAACTGGATCGAGACCTCGTCGGTCGCGACGCTCTCGACCCCCTCGACCAGGTACTGCGGGTTGAAGGCGATCTCCAGCGGTTCGCCGGAGTAGGGGGCCGGCATCCCCTCGGCTGCGTCGCCGATGTCGGGCGTTTCGGCGGCGACGGTCAGCTCGCCGTCGGCGAAGGCCAGGCGAAGCGGGGCGTTTCGTTGTGCCAGCTGGCTGATCCTTCGCGTTATCTCGAGCAATTCCTCCCTCGGCAGACGCACTTCGTGTTCAAAGGACTCGGGGATCAGCTGGCGCCAGCTCGGGAACTGGCCTTCGATCAGGCGCGATGAGAGCACCACGCCGGCGGTGTCGAAGACGACCTGGTTTCGCTGCAACGCGATCTCGACTTCCTCCGAGCCTTCGGCGGAGATGATCCGGGCAAGCTCGCGTAGAGCTCGGGCCGGGACGTTGGCGTCGAGCGCCTGGGTGATCGGCGACTCGAACTCGGTGTGCTTGACGCTGAGGCGGTAGGAGTCGGTGGCAACCATCGTCAGCCGGCTGGCGTCGGCTTGCAGCAGGACGCCGGTGAGGATCGGGCGGACCTCGTCGCGCGAGGCGGCGCGGGCGACGAGGTCGATCGTCGTCGCCAGCGGGGTGGCCGGCAAGCGCACCGTCTCGCCCTCGAGCTCGGGCAGACGAGGGAAATCCTCGACCGCGAGGGTGCGAAGATGAAACCGCGCCCCGCCCGCGGAAATCTCGACGTCGCGCTGCTCGCCGCGAAGCTCGAGCGAGACCTCGCCCGGAGGCAGACTGCGCACGACATCGCCGAGCAAACGTCCGGGCAGCAGCACGGCCCCCTCCTGCTCGGTCTTGGCGTCGCCGAGGTTGCGCGTCAGCGAGAGCTCCATATCCGTGGCTCGCAGGGTCAGGTCACCCTCCCCGGCCTTGAGCAGGATCCCGCCGAGCGAGGGCAGAGTGCCGCGGGTCGAAACTGCGCGCCCGACAAGCTGCAGTGCGCTGGACAGTGAATCTCGTGGAACCGAAAGTTTCATTGAGGACCAATCATCTTCCTACTTAGATCAGATGTATCTGATGCGTTGACAGTTGTGGATGGCGATCGCGTCTTGGCTTGACCACCGGCGCCAGGCTGTGGATCAAACGCGCCGATCCTGTGGACCGGTGGCGTCGCCTGTGGGTTCATACCCCGCCGAGCGGCGCGATGTCCCCAGGGCAACGTGTGCCCTGTGTATCGCCAGCGCGGTTTCGGAGCCGGGTTCGAGTTTGGTCGAGACGGTGCGCACAGCATGCAGCACGGTGGTGTGATCGCGGTCGAAGTCGCGAGCGATCTCGGTCAGAGAGAGCGGCGTCAGCTCGCGAGCCAGGTACATGGCCATCTGCCGCGCCCGCGCGACCTTGGCCGAGCGCCGCGGTGACATCAACTCCTCTCGAGTGAGGCCATTGATCTCGCAGACCGTGTCCTGAATCGCTGCCACCGTCGGTGTTCGCGCGCCGGAGGGAACCGGCTCATCGGTCTGCCGGCCCAGTGCCCGGCGCACGATCGGAGCCGAAAGCGGCTCGCTCAGCAGCGAGGCGACGGCGAGCACGCGCGTCATCGCTCCCTGGAGAACGCGGACGTTCTCGGGCACCCTGGTCGCGATCTCATGCAGGACGCCGGGCTCGGGCAGGTCGGGGCTCGAATCGGAGGCCATGCGCCAGAGCAAGGCGATCCTGGTCGGCAGGTCAGGTGACTCGAGCTCGACCTGAAGGCCCCAGCGAAAGCGATCGCGCAGACGCTCGGCGAGCTGCGACAACGCCTCCGGCGGGCGATCGCTGGAGAGCACGATCTGCTTGCCCTGGCCGTAGAGCGTGTTGAAGGTGTGGACAAACTCCTCCTCGGTGCGCGGCTTTCCCTCGAGCACCTGGACGTCGTCGATCAGCAGCACGTCGAGATCTCTGTAGCGGGCCTTGAAGACCTCAGACCCTTCGCGACGCAGCGAGGTCACGAACTCGGTCGTGAAGCGCTCGGCGGTCGTGTAGTGAACGGTGAGCTCGGGGTGGTTGCGACGCAGGTACTCGGCGATCGCGCCGAGTAGATGCGTCTTGCCGAGCCCGGGAGGACCGTGCAAGAACAGCGGGTTGTAGGCCTCGCCCGGCAGCTCGGCGACGGCAAGCGCGGCGGCATGCGCGAGCCGATTGGCCGGTCCGATGACGAAGCGGTCGAAGCTGTGGCTGGAGTCGAGCGGCAACGAGGTGGGGGCTGCAGAGTCGGCCACGGCGCCCGGCGGGTCGGCGCCCGCCTCGACGAATCCGATCTCGACCAGGCCGGTCTGTTGGGCCGCCAGGATCGAGGCGATGCGGGCGGCGTAACGGCGCTCGACCCAAGCCCGCACCGCCGGCGGCGCGCTCAGGAACATGGTCGACCCGTGTGCTGAGACGACGCGCAGGGGCTCGAGCCAGAGCTTGAATGTCGACTCCGGCAGGGAAGCCTCGAGCTCGTCTCGGACCCGCTTCCAGAGACTCGAGAGATCGTCGGCGGGGGGGTCGGTAGACACGGCGTTCGACCATACATACGAGTCTCGGCGCCGCACAGTCGCACCCCGCATTTCGCGGGAAAGACGCAACGTATCCTCGGACAGCGCCTGGACACCGTCGCCCCCGGGCACGCGGAGCAATCATCTACACTGCCCGATCCGATGAAGCGCACCTGGCAGCCGAAGAAGCGCAAACGCGCCCGGACCCACGGGTTTCGCGCTCGGATGCGCACGCGCTCGGGCCGCGACGTGATCCGTCGGCGGCGGTCCAAGGGCCGCAAACGCCTCACTCCATAGGAGCTCGAGCGGGTGGGCGAGCGTAAGAAGCGCGGCAGACTGTCGCGCTCGGGCGACTTCGACCGCGTCTATCGCGACGGCCGCTCCCACGGCAACCGCTATTTGGTCGTGTACTCGTTCCCCCGCGCCAAGTCCGCCAGCGAGGACGTTCGGCTCGGGATCTCGGTCAGCCGCAAGGTCGGAGGTGCGGTGGAGCGAAACGCGGTCAAGCGCGCCCTCCGTGAGGCGTTCTGGGAGATCGACGACGCGCTGCCCGCCGATCACGACTTCGTTCTCGTCGCTCGCCCGGACGCTGCAGGTCTGGTTGAGCGTGAGGGAACGCCCGGAATCAGCCAGGCCCTGCGCGAGCTCCTCGACGAGTCCGGGCAGAAGGCCGCGTAACACGTGAAACGCTCCTCCCAGGCCCTTCCTGCACGTATCGCTAGCGCGCTCGCGGAACTCCTGCTGGTTCCGGTCCACCTTTACCGACGCCTGATCTCGCCGGCTCTGCCGAACCGCTGCAAGTACTACCCGAGCTGTTCCGCCTACACCGTGCAGGCGCTGCGCGAGCTCGGGATCGTGCGCGGCACGGTTGTTGGCGCCTGGCGGCTTGCGCGCTGCAACCCGTGGAGCCACGGCGGCGTCGACGAGCTGGCCGACCGCAGCCTGTTTCGCGATCGGCACGGCAACTGCGAGCACCCCGAACCCGGCAAAACCGGAGCGCGCGCTTGATGGTGCTCGCCAACATCCTGCAGCCGCTGATCGACGCGGCCGAGGCCGTGCTCCTCTTCTTCCGCGATGACGTCGGCACCTCCTGGGGCATGGCGATCGTCGGACTCACCTTCGTAACGCGCCTCCTGATCCTGCCGCTTTCGGTCAAGCAGATCCGCTCGATGCGCCACCTGCAGCAGCACGCGCCCGAGCTCAAGGCATTGCAGGAGAAGTACAAGGGCGACAAGGAGCGCCTGCAGCGCGAGATGATGGCCTTCTACCGCGAGAACAAGATCAATCCCCTGGCCTCGTGCTGGCCGCTGCTGCTCCAGCTCCCCGTCTTCTTCGCGCTCTTTCAGCTACTTCAGGGCGACTCGTTCAAGGAGGACGTCGAGAGCGATCCACCGGTGAGCTTCCTCTTCATCGACAACCTCGTCGAGAAGGCCACCGGGGTCGAGCTCGTGATCCTGATCTTGCTCTTCATCGTCACGCAGCTTGGCGCCGGCCTGGTCATGTCATCGCGAATCCAGGACCGAAACCAGAAGATCATCATGTTCGCCCTGCCGGTTGTCTTCGCGCCTTTCATCGCCACCCAGGCCGCTGGCCTGGCCGTGTACTGGATCTCGACCAATATCTGGACCTTGGGCCAGCAGCTCGTCGTCACCTCGTTCTTTCCCGCTCCGACGCCTCCCACGGTCGAGGAGATTCAGGCTACGAAACCACCGCCGGTCCCGCCGCGAAAGAAGAAGAAGCGAAAATGAGCGAAAACGGCGACGAGCCGGCGACGATCCCCGAGGAGCCGATCGAGCGCGTGGAGGCGCTGCTCGAGGAGGTTCTCGATGCACTCGACCTCGAGAGCGTGCTCGAGGTGAGCGAGCACGAAGACGAGATCGAGGCCAAGATCGACGGCGAGGACCTCGGTCTGCTGATCGGCCGCCGCGGGCAGACGATCGACGCTGTGCAGCTGCTCTGTTACCGGGTCGCCTTCCGCGGCCGCGGCGATCGCAAGCGCGTCACGGTCGACGCCTCCGGTTACCGCCAGCGCCGCCGCGAGACCGTCGAGCGCCAGGGTGACCGGGCTTCGGAGCGAGCACTCGAAACGGGCAAGGAGATAGAGCTCGAGCCGATGACTGCGAATGAGCGCAAGATGGTCCACGACCATCTCAAGGACCGACCCGGGATCGAGACGTTCAGCGAGGGCGAGG
>JBKJXG010000083.1:0-2634 GCA_046716525.1 Solirubrobacterales bacterium | reverse complement strand
TGCGGCAGATCTGTCACAGCGTAGTTGTTGAGCTTTGTGACGGTGCGCTCATCCGCCGGTGCGGCCCCGGCCGCAAAGACCGGGGCCGCCGGATGGACCATCACTAGTCGCGCGCGCGCAAGCTCACGTTGCCCGAGTCGCAACTATCGACCGAACCGTCTGCGCCGCGGAACGTGATCTGGAGCCGCGACTTCGTCGATACCTTCGTGCGCTTTCGATTGAACTTCCCCGAGATCGAGTCCGAGATCTCGATGGAGATGCCCTCCTCCACGAACGTGTCCTGGAACGTCGCCTTGAACGTGCCGCGTCGCGCGATCGGCACGGCCACCCAGGGGTCGGGGATTGCGAACGCGTCGCCGCTGGTGCAGGTCAGATCGATCGCCGCGATGGCCTGCTGGATCTGGCGGCCGTCATTCGAGACCTCGAGGAGCGCCGGCCAGCCCTGCGAGGTCATGCCGGCGAGGACTCCGCCGACGGAATCCGAGCCCTTGGCCGAAGCGACGCCGTCGGGCACGCCGCCGTGAGGCGGCAGCTTCGACAGGCTCGCAGACGGTTCCCGCGACGCCGCGGAGCCGTCGGCCAGCATCGGGCTCGCGAGCATCGCGAACATGACGATGGCCAAGGCCACGGTGGGCAGTACAGGCATGAGGAACGCGTACGAGCGGTAGAGCCACCTCTTTGATAGTGATTCCATTTGAAGCTACCTCCTCCTCGAGCCAGACAGACAGCCTGACGTTTCAACGGTGTCCCCTGGGCGGATTCCCAGTCGGTGAGCCAGCATCGGCCAGGCCGACGCCTTTGCCTAGACACCCTGGGTGGCCGTGTTCACACCTCACGCCCAGAGTGATTTGGTAGTGCCTCCCTCAGCGTTCGAGGCTTGATATGCGAGACCCAGACCGCCGCCTGGCGACGATGTGGGTAGCCGTTTTCGGGTGCAGGGCCTTGCGAGAGGTACCGCTGAATGCCTGACCGGGGCATGGTTAGCCGAATGCCGGCAGCTGCACGGTGATCGGTCGCGAGCGGTCGTGCAGGCAGCGCAGCTTGCCGTTGCCGTGGGCTTTCCTGATCACCTTGTCCTTGGCCTCCGCGTAGTAAGAACCGGGGACTCTGTCCAGGTTCCGTATCCGGGCGGCGATGAAGCCGCCGAGGAAGTCTGTCCGGCCGGAGCCGATGCGCCTATCGGGGCCGTCGGGCTCGTCGCGGAAGACATCGACCTTTCGATCCTCCATGCACTCGAACTTCAGTCCTTGTGCCGTGAGGGCGCCACCGAAGAAGTACTCGACATTGCCGGCCCGGTCGATCACCCCGACGGCGTCGAGGACGATGTGCGAGTTGACCCGCTCGCCCGCGGCTACGGCGGGCAGCAGCGCCGCAACCAATGCGACCGCGATCGGGATCAGCTTCTTGATCACGGTCCTCCGTCGATCGCTGCCGGCAGTCATCGCAACCACTTCAAGCCACCGACGGAGCGACGGCCGCCTCGGCCCCCGACTCCGCGACATCGGCGCAGGCTCGCCAGATCGTGTTCAGGCGAATCTGCATGTAGACGAGCGCGCCGCTCTCAAGAGCCACGATCACGGCCAACGTTGCAACCAAGGCCAAGCCCGTGTTTCCAGCCATTACGAGAGCAACCAGCAAGGCAACGGTGAGCAGACCGACTGCGACCCAGGGTTTGAACCCCGGGGTCGTGCCGACGAGCCGTTCGGCGCGTTCGATGCGCCGATTCGTGGTCACCGCGGTCCACACGTACGGAATCAGCAGGCAGCCGCCGAGACCGAGAGCCAGCGCTGAGAGCACCGGACTCTCGCCGAGGCCGAGCGCCTCCCGGGTCCGGCCGAGGTCCATCAGCTCCCTGTTGATCGCGTACCACCAATAGATCGAGTAGAGCCCGAGGGTCGCCATGTTGAGGATGACGATGACGCCGAGGCTTCGGACCTTCGGGCGAGCCGTGGTTGTGTTCAGTGATCCCATTCGGACCTCCTCGAGCCAGGCAGACCTGACGTTTCGAAGTTGCCCGGCGGACGGGTTCCAGCCGGTGTCGGCAGCATCGGCCAGGCCGGTGCCCGCGACTAGACACCCTGGGTGGCCGTGTTCACACCTCCCGGTCCACGGCGATTCGGAATCTCCGCGACGGCTAGCTCAGCGCCTGCGCTTCTTCGTCTTCAGCACTGCCTCCATGCCCGCCTCGCGGTGGCCCTGAAGCGAGCACCAAAGGACGTAGGAGGACTTCCTGCGCAGGCCCGCTTCAAGGTTCTCGTAATCGGTGGGACCGACCATGCCGAAGCCGAACTGCGCCTCGTCGCCGGCGCGCACGATCCGCAGGTCATGCGGATCCTCGCCGTTGTTGAGGAACTGGATGATCACCCTTCCGGGGCGGAGCTTCTGCTTCGAGAGCACCAGGTCGAACTCCGAGCGGCGCACCTGCAGGGGGTCTGGAACGGGTGCTGGGTATGTGGTTGGCTCGCCGGTTGCCAGGCCGGGCAGGGTGAGCACGGCAAACGCTGCGATCAGCGCCGATGTCCTGCCTAAGCGAGCCATCAGCGAATCAGCGCGGGGCGCGCGAAGGCGGCGGCATCTGGAATCACAGCGGCGGCATCGACGCCGAACCACTGTTCGATGATCGAGCAGTAGAGG
>JBKJXG010000082.1:0-4376 GCA_046716525.1 Solirubrobacterales bacterium | reverse complement strand
GCACCGAGCGATCGACCGCTTTCGCCGTGCCGCGGTCCAGGCGCGAAAGACGCGGGAGCTCGGGCGTGAGATGGAGCGCCTCGGTGACGATCAGGGGACCGACCTCGAGGCCCGGGTCGGCGACCCCTTCGACGACGATCTCCTGCGCCTGATCTTCACCACCTGCCACCCGCTGCTCTCGACCGAGGCGCGGGTGGCGCTGACGCTGCGGCTGCTCGGCGGGCTGACGACGAAGGAGATCGCCCGTGCCTACCTGGTCCCCGAGTCCACCGTCGCGCAGCGGATCGTGCGCGCGAAGCGCACCCTGTCCGCCGCCCAGGTGCCGTTCGAGGTCCCTGCCCAACAAGAGCTGGCCGAGCGCCTGGATTCAGCGCTCGAGGCGATCTACCTGATCTTCAACGAGGGGTACGCGGCGACAGCGGGCGACGAGGTGATCCGCCCGGAGCTGATCGAGGAGGCGCTGCGCCTCGGCCGCATCCTCGCGGGGCTGCTCCCCGACGAGCCCGAGGTCCATGGCCTCATCGCCTTGATGGAGCTCCAGGCCTCACGATCGCGGGCGCGCACGGGCCCCAACGGCGAGCCGGTTCTGCTGCTCGAGCAAGACCGGGCGCGCTGGGATTGGATGCTCGTCGGCCGTGGCCTCGCGGCGCTGGAGCGCGCCCAGAACACGGGCGGAGCCATCGGTCCGTACACACTTCAGGCGGCGATCGCCGCCTGTCACGCGCGCGCGCGGGCGCCCGAGGACACCGACTGGGAGCAGATCGTCGCCCTCTACGACGGCTTGGCACAGCTGACGGCGTCGCCGGTCGTCGAGCTCAATCGTGCCGTCGCAGTCGGCATGGCCTTCGGCCCCGAGCCTGCGCTCGCGCTGGTCGACTCGCTGGGCTCAGAGCCGGCGCTTCGCGATTACCACCTGCTGCCGACCGTGCGCGGCGATCTGCTCGAGAAGCTGGGTCGCGGCGAGGAGGCACGCGCGGAGTTCGAACGGGCGGTTGCGATGACGCCGAACCCCCGCCAGCGCTCGGCACTGCTGCAAAGGATCGCCGCCTCCACCAACGGCAGCTAGCGTCACGGTCGCATATATACGGCCGGGGCCGCCAGCGACCCGACTTCGCAACACGAAGGAGAGCGCGACCGCCTCGCCCACCGGCCGAAAGACCTCGTTAAGGTGGCGTGCGATGAGAGTCGAAGCGGCGAGCGCGCTGGTCGTCGGCGGGGCCTCAGGCCTCGGCGAGGCGACGGCGAGGCGCCTGCACGCGGCCGGTGCCGCGATCGTGATCGCCGACCTAAACGCCGACAAGGGCTCCGCCCTCACCTCCGAGCTCGGCGACCGGGCGAGCTTTGTCGAGGCCAACGTGATGGAGGCCGACGAGGTGCAGGCAGCGGTCGACGCCGCGGCCGCGGCCGCCGGAGGCCTGCGTATCTCTGTCTGCTGCGCGGGGATCGGCTGGGCCCAGCGCACCGTCTCCAAACAGGGGCCGCACGACCTCGAGATCTTCTCCAACGTGATCAAGGTGAACCTGATCGGCACCTTCAACGTGCTGCGCCTGGCGGCGACGGCGATGGCCGCCAACGAGCCCGACGCTGCGGGCGAGCGCGGCGTCTGCGTCAATACCGCCTCGATCGCCGCTTTCGACGGGCAGATCGGTCAGGTCGCCTACGCGGCCTCCAAGGGAGGCATCGTCGGTCTGACGCTGCCCGCCGCCCGCGATCTCGCCGGCCGCGGCGTCCGCGTAATCACGATCGCCCCGGGCCTGTTCGACACCCCTCTGCTTGCTGCGCTTCCCGAGGATGCGCGCGAGGCGCTCGGCGCGGGCGTCCCCTTCCCCTCACGCCTCGGAGAGCCGGGCGAGTACGCGGCCCTGGTCGAGGCGATCGTCACCAACTCGATGCTCAACGGCGAAACTATCCGGCTCGACGGCGCCCTGCGGATGCCGCCGAAGTAGCGAGGACCCGCGATGGACATCGGCTTTTTAATCTTGACCGACCACAGCGAGTCGCTCAACGGCAAGCTCTACGCGATGGGCGGCGGCTGGAACATGCTGCGCTTCGTAGAGTTGCCGGTCCAGCACCGCTTCGGGATCGGTTTCGGCATCGACGTGGCCTGGGACGAGACCAACAGACGGCACACGATCGACCTCGAGATCCAAGATCCCGACGGCGAGCGGCTCGGCGACGAGCTCTCGTTCGAGATCGAGACCGGGCGCCCGCCGGGCTCGGTCGCGGGCCAGATCCAGCGGCTCGTGATCTCCCTCGGGGCCACAGTCGAGTTCTCGTCCGTCGGCCCACACGCGGTGGTGATGCGCCTCGGCGAGCGCGAGATCGGCCGCAGCCGCTTCTACGTCGTCGTCGCACCCGAGATCACGGCGGACTCGTAACCGTTTTGCACGGGCGGCCTGCGTCAGGTCCCTTCCGCCTCGGGATCGTCGTAGACCGGCTTCAACCATGGCGGCACGACCTCGAAGAGCTCATCGTCGGTACCGGCATCGGCGATCGGCTCGATCGGGATCAGGACGAGGTCGTCGCCCGGCGTCATCCGCGTGCCGTCGTGACTGCCCGCGACGTGGCCGGCATGGCTGCCGGCGGAGACGTGGTAGCTGTCGAGGTAAGCGCCCCAGGCGGCCTTCTTGACCACGCCCGCGTCGCTCGGCCAGTTGCGCACGCCGCTCGAGTAGTTGTAGGAGTGATGCGAACTCGCGCGCGCCGCGACCTCGGTCTGGCCGATGCGCACCTGGAAGCTCTCCCAATCGTCTGAGTGATATCCACGCTCGCCGAACGGGTCGGTCTGGCTGTCGGGCCAATAGAGCCAGTACTGGAGGTACCGTCTGCCGGCGCGCTCCCCGGGGCAGATGCTGCCCGTCTCGCCGGCTGCGTCGATGCCTTCGCTGGAGCAGTCGATGACGTGGGTGAAGGCGACCGCGCGCAGCCCATCGACGGTCTCGCTCGACTCGCCTTCCTCGTCGGCCGCGATCGAGCAGGCGTCCTCCCGGCATTCGCGGTAGTCGACGGGCAGTTCTGCCATCCCCGACTCGTAGAGCAGATCGGGCGCGTAGAAGGTGACAGCCTCGGCGAGCTTGGCGCCGTAGGCGAGCTCAAGCGCCGAGCGGTCATCGGGGCAGTCGCCCGAGAGGCGCACGGCGCAGACGAGCTTCGAGGCGATCGCCTGCGCCAGCCCCGCTCCCGGGAGACCGACCGTGGCGAGCGCGCCAAAGCTCGAAACGAGCAACGAGACGAGCACGATGAGGCCAACCCATTCGACCGTTGCCTGACCCGATTCAAGATTCGGCGGGTCTCGGATGGGCATAAGCCGACGCTACGGTCCTCCAACTCGCCCGTGGCGCGCCTATCGTGCCGAATTGCGGACGTGGAAGACCCGATTTGCTCTGCAGCAATGGCTCGCGCCCAAGCACTCGCCCAGGCAGCCATTCGCTGATACTCTGGCGCCGGAGGGCATTCGCCCCGGGGCTTGGCTCCCGCTCCCCGCACGGACCGAGCAGCGCCGCCTGACTTCCTTCATCGCCATCACGCGACCGAGGAGGTCATCGTATGTCCGACCATCAACCGGCTCTCGAGATCGACGCCGTGCTGGGACCCGATGCGTGCCTGATCCTGGTTCGCGGCGAGCTTGACCTGGCAAGCTGCCCCGATCTCGAACTTGCGATTGGAGATGCCGAGCAAACTGAAGCTCGACGAATCATCCTCGATCTCGAGGAGCTGACGTTTATCGACTCGTCTGGGCTGCGAACGCTGCTCACGGCTAGTCGCCGCTCGGCGGCCAACGGTAGCCGCCTGCAGATGACCCGCGGCAAGGGAGATGTGGCAGACATGTTTCGCCTGACGGCGCTCGACAAGGGGCTGCCACTGATCGATCCTTGCCTGGCCCCGCAGCCCAAGGCTCACTCCGCGCAGCAACGCCAAGCGAAGGAGGCACGAACCTAAGCCAGCGACAACACCAGTGGGGCGCACATCGTGCCCGTCAAGACGACGCCCTGTTCCCGGCGCAGACGAGCTTCGAGGCGATCGCCCCGCCACCCCGCTCCCGGGAGACCGATCGATCGTGACAACCGACGGTTGTTACGCGCCCCCTGCGGGAGTACAGTGATCGTGTTCGCCTCGTCCGGAGGGAGGAGCGAGGGTCCACTCGACAGGAGCCGTGCGAAGGATCTGTTTCGCAGCGGCCTTCTCGGCCGTCACCGGTTGTTACGTTCTGGGCTCTCAGGCGCTTGCGGCGGCGCCACCCACCGAAGACTCAGGAGCCACCTGCGGCCTCAGGACCAACGGCACCGTCGCCTGCTGGGGATTGGACTCGTCCGGCCAGGGGACGCGCCCCCCGCCACCTTCACCGCGATCAGCGCCGGAGGCTCGCATAACTGTGG
>JBKJXG010000081.1:0-7871 GCA_046716525.1 Solirubrobacterales bacterium | reverse complement strand
GCGTGCGGGTGCTTGTGATGGTCGCGTGCGAGGCGCTAGCTGACGGAGGAGTCGAAGCCACCAGCGGGAGAAGCCGAGATTCGCCACCTTGGCGAAGCGGAGCTCGTCCTCGCGCAGGGCAAGCAGCAGATGCGCGACCCGGTCCGCCGCTGGCAGCTCACTGCTTTCGCCGACCCGCACGCACCAGCAATCGACCCGCCGGCCATTCGGGCGGACAAGGAACGCTCCCTGCTCTCCCACCAGCCAGGCACCAAGCTCACCGCGCTGGAGCACGAGCCCGGTCTCGGCGACCAGCTCGCGCTCGCCGTGGCCGACGAGGTCACCGAGCAGCCCGAGCCCAACGCGCTCAGCGCCGCGGTCTGCGCTCAACCGCCGTCCGTAGCTGCGCTCGCTGCCGAGCGCAACAACTTGGCGAGCGCCCCGACGCGCCTGAATCCAGGGCACCGCCCAGGCGTGGGCAAGGCAGATCGCCGCCGCCGGGAACGTCCACGGCTCGATCGCGACCAGCAGCGCCGCCGGACCGCTGAAGATCAACACCACCCACACCGTCCACGCCGTCCAGCGGCGTCCGTCGCGCCGCAGAGTGCGCTCGCTCGCATCCTCGCGCCAATGCAGCCGCGCCGCCTCCTCGAGGCCGGCGCGCGCGCCGGCACTGGCCGTCTCGATCTCGATCGGTGTGCCTATCCGCCGGCGATCGGCCGGCGCAAGACGACCAGCTCGGCGTCGGGCGGGAGCTCGCGCACGACCTCCGCGGAGCCGTCGCCGTGGCTCATCGAGGCGATCATGCCGCGCTCGAGCTCGGACTCGAAGGCGACTCTTGCAGCGTCGACTTCGGCCTCCTCGGCACTGTCCCACCGCGCCAGCGTCGTGTGACCGCTGCGGTCGAGTCTTATCAGCCGTCCCACCGCAACCTCCTCGGGAAAAGTACAAGCTCGGCACCTGAGTCTAAGAGCGCGCCCGAGACCTGGTCGTGAGGGCGCTGCTTACACTGCGCCGCAGATGAGCGACACGGTCGACAGCGCCTCCGCAGGCGAAGCAACGCGTTACGACCCGCGCACGGTCGAACGACGTTGGCAGCAGGTGTGGGAGTCGGAGCGCACCTGGGAGGTCGCCAACCCAGGCACCGAGGGCTTCGACGAGAGCAAGCCGAAGGCCTACGTGCTCGCGATGCTGCCCTACCCGTCGGGCGAGCCGCACATCGGTCACCTGAAGACGTACTCGATCGGCGACGCGATCGCTCACTTTCGCCGCCGAAACGGCTTTCAGGTTCTACACCCGATGGGATACGACGCCTTCGGCCTGCCCGCCGAAAACAACGCGATCAAGACGGGTAGGCATCCGCGCGAGGCGACCTGGGCCTCGATCGAGGAGTTTCGCCGTCAGCTTCGCTCATGGGGCGTCTCGATCGACTGGACCCGTGAGGTCGTCACCTGCGATCCCGCCTACTACCGCTGGACCCAATGGATCTTCCTCCGTCTTTACGAAGCGGGCCTCGCCTACCGCGCCCAGGCCCCCGTGCAGTGGTGTCCCGTCGACCAGACCGTGCTGGCCAATGAGCAGGTCATCGACGGCCACTGCGAGCGCTGCGGCGCCCTGGTCGAGTCGCGCGACCTCGAGCAGTGGTTCTTCAAGATCACCGACTATGCCGACCGCCTGCTGGCGGATTTCGAGCTTCTCGAATCTTGGCCCGAGCATGTGGTGACGATGCAGCGCAACTGGATCGGGCGCTCCGAGGGCGCCAGGGTCAGCTTCCGCTGCGAGGAGCTCGATCTCGACTTCCCCGTGTTCACCACGCGGCCCGACACGCTCTTCGGCGCAACCTTCTTTGTCGTTGCCCCCGAGCACCCCGAGGTCGAGCGGCTCGCCGCCGGCACCGGACACGAGCAGGAGGTGCGCGACTACGTCGCCGCCGCGGCCCGCGCCCCGGTCGAGGAGCGCGGCAGCGACGAGCGCGAGAAAACCGGCGTCGCGCTCGGGCGCACCGTCACCAACCCCGTCAACGGCGAAGAGATCCCGATGTACGTCGCCGACTACGTGCTGATGGAGTACGGGACCGGCGCCTTGATGGCCGTTCCGGCCCACGACGAGCGCGATCACACCTTCGCCCGGAAGTTCGGAATCGAGATTCGCGAGGTCGTTTCGGGCGGCGACGACGTCCAGGTCGATCCCTATGTCGGCGACGGCGTGATCGTCAACAGCGGCAGCTTCGACGGCGCCGGCAACCGCGAGGCTCATGAGCAGATCATCGACTGGCTCGAGAGCGCGGGTCGCGGCGAGGCTGCGGTCAACTATCGCCTGCGCGACTGGCTGCTTTCACGCCAGCGCTACTGGGGCTGTCCGATCCCGATCGTCTACTGCGACAGCTGCGGCATGGTCATGGTCCCCGACGACCAGCTGCCGGTCGAATTGCCCGAGGTCGAGGACTACTCGCCCAAGGGCAAGAGCCCGCTTGCCGCCGCCGAGGATTGGGTCAGCACCAGCTGCCCGCAGTGTGGTGGCCCGGCACGTCGCGAGACCGACACGATGGACACCTTCGTCGACTCGTCGTGGTACTTCCTGCGCTACCTCGATCCGGCCAACTCGCAGCGGGCCTGGTCGCGCGAACCGGTCGACTACTGGATGCCGGTGGACCAGTACATCGGCGGGGTCGAGCACGCGATCTTGCACCTGCTCTACGCACGGTTCTTCTGTAAGGCGCTCTCCGACATCGGCGAGCTCGACGTGCAGGAGCCGTTCACGAACCTATTCGCCCAGGGGATGATCACCCGCGCCGGCGCCAAGATGTCAAAGTCGAAGGGCAACGCGGTAAATCCAGTCGAGTCCGTCGCTCGCTACGGCGCCGATGCCATGCGCACGTACATCTGCTTCATCGGTCCTCCGGACCGCTCCGCCGATTGGGTCGACGAGGGCGTCGAAGGCGTCTCCCGCTTCCTGACGCGGCTGTGGCGACTTGGAAACGAGGTCGCCGTGCGCACGGAGCGCGCCGCGGCGAGCGAGCATGCAAGCGCGACGGGGCCGGCGCGTGACCTGCTCGTAAAGGCTCACTGGGCGATCGACAAGGTCACGACCGATGTCGCCAACGACTTTCAGCTGCACACCGCGATCGCCGCCGTGATGGAGCTCGTCAACGACGCCTATCGTCTCAAGGACGGCCTCTATGGCGATGCCGCGGGCAACGCAAGCGTCCGCTTTGCCGCCGAGACCGCCGCTTCGATGATCTTCCTCTTTGCCCCTCATCTCGGGTCTGAGGTCTACGAGACTCTCACCGGTGAGCGCGTGTGGGAGCAGCCCTGGCCGCAGGCTGACGAGTCGATGCTCGTCCGCGAGACGTTCGAGCTCGTCGTTCAGGTCAACGGCAAGCGCCGCGGTCAGATCGAGGTCGCCGCCGACACCACCGAGGCGCAGCTGCTCGAGCTTGCGCGCTCGAACGAGAACGTCGGCCGCCATCTCGACGGCAAGCAGACGGTGAAGGAGATCGTCGTGCCCGGCAAGCTCGTCAATTTCGTGGTCCGCGGATGAGGGCGTGGATCGCGGCGATCGCGACCGTGCTGGTGTTTTCGCTGGCAGCCGGTGCCACGGCTTCGGCGGCGGTATTTCGCGGTAGCGCCCGTGACGATCCGAAGATGGCCGTCAAACTCACGTTGAGCGCCGGGGCGGTGACCTTCGAGTACTCCGATGTGCTCACCGGTTGCAGCGATGGCAGTCAGGTTCGACAGGGAGGCGCCGTGCACGAAACCGTGCTCAACGAGCTCGGCAAGTTCAAGGACACGCTCGCGAAGGACGGCGTGACGTCAACTGTCCGCGGGAAGCTGGGTGGCGCCAGGGCGACCGGCGTCGTCCACTTCGAGTTCGCCTACGACGGCGGCGAATGCAACAGCGAGAAGGTCGAATGGAAGGCACGGCGCAAGTAAGGCCCAGCCGTGATCTCGCAGCCGATCACCGGTCGTTCACACACCCGCGCGCGTTGGAACGATCCGTCTGACAGAATCCTCGCGTGCTCGTTAGGCGGCTGTCCGACGCTGCGGTGACCGAGGTCCATGGGCTTCGACCGCACATCCTCATGGACGCGGGTGAGCTCGGCTCGCGCAATCTCTCGGTCAACTGGCTCGAGGTGCCGCCGGGCGTCTCCGAGGAACTGCGCTCCCACGAGGAGGCTGAGCAGGTCTACATCGTCGTCGCCGGCACCGGCACGCTGTCTGCCACCGGCGACACGCAGCGCCTCGAGATCGGAGATCTCGCTCTGATTCCGCCCGCCACCGACCACGCCGTCGCCAACGACGGCGAGCAATCGCTGGCTTTGGTCTCGGTCCAGTCGCCTGCCGTCTCCGCCGACGAGCTCTACAGCCGCCGGCTCGCAGCGCAGGCAACGGGCTACGACGACTTCGACGACGAATAGCACCACCCTCGTAACACTCGGCGCACCACGCGTGCGCGACGTTCGCTCACGCTAACCGTGTGCCTGAGCTGAGCCGGCTGCAACTGCTCGTCTACGCCGCGATCGCGGTCGCGATCCTTCTGCTCGGTGCCCGCTGGCTGCGCTCGAATGAGCCACCGCCGATTGCGGCGGGCGGCGTCAAGGCCGAGGTCGCGTCCGGCGATGGCGACGAGTCGCAGTTCGAGGTCGTCCGGGGAGGGGAAGGCCTGATCGTTCACGTAGCGGGCTCGGTCCGCACGCCGGGCGTCTACCGGATGCCGGAAGGCACTCGCATCACCGACGCGATCGAGCGAGCCGGTGGTGTCGCGCCCCGAGGGCTCGCCGATGCGATCAACCTCGCGGCTCCCTTAGCCGACGGCCAGCAGGTGATCGTGCCCGCAGCGCCCGGCACCGCAGGCGCCGCCACCGGCGCGGTAGCTGGCGCCGACGCCCCGATCAGTCTCGGCATGGCCACGGTCGAAGAGCTCGACACCATCGAAGGCATCGGGCCGGTCACCGCTGCCGACATCGTCGAGTTCCGCGACGAGCACGGTGGGCTCGGCTCGATTGACGAGCTCGACGCGATCAGCGGCATCGGCCCGGCGACAATGGAGGCTCTGCGCTCCGAGCTCCAGCCCTAGGACTCGGCACCTCCTTGGCCCCAGCGCTTTCGATCGGCTGCCGCTTCGCGGTGCTTGCTGGCCTGTGCGGCGGACTCGGCTTCTCGCCGATGACGCGCGACCTCGGCCTGGAGACGGCGGTTCTCGCGGCGGCGGGTCTGCTCGGCCTCGGCCTGCTGCGTCCGCGGGCACGACCGCGATCGGCGGCGGCAATCGTCTGGCTTGCCACCCTCGCGCTGGCCGCCGGCTCCGTCGGGATCGGGATCGGGGACGTCCGGCTCGACGCAATCGATCGGGGTGCGCTCGATCTTAACGCGGGCACGACGGTCACCGCTCGCGGCTTTGTCGTCGCCGCGCCGAGCACGACGGCCGACAAGGTGGCGGTGCGCGTTGCGACCAGTGACGGCCAGCTGCAGATCGAAGTCCGGCCACCGGCGCCGGAGCTCGCCATCGGCGACGCTGTCAGCGCCAGCGGCGTAATCCGCGACCCGAGCGAGTTCGAGCGCGCTCGACTCGAGCGCCTCGGCATTCGCGACGTGCTCGCGGCGCGATCGATCGAGCACCGCATAGGCAAGCGAGCGGGCGTGTCCGGCTTGCTCGACGAGATACGTGGCCGCGCCGAAGCGGCGCTCAGCAGTGGCACGCCCGCCACGTCGGCGAACCTGCTGCTTGGATTCGTCCTCGGCCAGGACGAGCGCATCGACGAGGCCACGGTGGACGACTACAAGGCCTCAGGCCTCGCCCATCTTCTCGCCGTTTCGGGTCAGAACATCGTCCTCTTGATGATCCTCGCCGGTGCCGCGCTCGCGGTGCTCGGGGTTGGACTACGAGCTCGTTTGCTGTGGATGTTGGTCCTGATTGCGGTCTACGTGCCGGTGGCGGGCGCGGGACCGTCGATCCAGCGCGCCGGGGTGATGGGCGCCGCCGGGCTCGTCGCCACGCTTGCCGGCCGACCGCGCTCGGGCTGGTATGCGCTGCTGCTCGCGGCCGCGACGACCTTGGTCCTCGACCCGCGCGCGACCGCGGACATCGGCTGGCAGCTCAGCTTTGCCGCCGTCGTCGGAATCCTGGTCTTCTCGCGTCCGCTTGCCGTTCTCGTAGCGGGGGGAAGCTCGTCGCTATGGCGGCGCGGGTTGGCAGAGGGGGTGGCGGTGACCGTCGCCGCGACCGCGGCAACGACCCCGCTCATGGCTCATCACTTCGAGGCGGTCTCGATCGTCTCCTTGCCGGCGAACTTGGTCGCGCTGCCGGCGGTGGCTCCAGTCATGTGGCTGGGCATGGCGACCGCGGCCGCAGGCCAGCTCCCGGTGTTGCCGGTGGAGCCGTTGACCTGGCTCGCCGGCTTGCTCGCCGGCTTCATCTCCCAGGTCGCATCCTGGTTCGGCGGACTTCCGGGCGCCGAGGTCGAACTCGGACTGGACCGGTGGTGGGCGGTCGCGCTCGCTTACGCGATCCTCGTGGCCGGCATGCTCCTCGGGCTTCGCTGGGCTGATCGCAGGCGGCGTCTGGGGCTGGCCCGGCCGCTGAGGCCGGTCATCGCCCCCGCCATCGCCGCTCTCGCCGTGATCGCGGCGCTCGCCGCGCTGATCCCGATCTCAATCCCGGGTGAGCCTGGTGGCGGCGTCGGCCTGCGGGTGGCTGTTCTCGACGTCGGCCAAGGTGATGCGATCCTGCTTCGGCCCGCCGACGGCGGCGCAATCCTCGTCGACACCGGGCCGCAGGGATCTGAGATCGTCGACCAGCTCGCGGACCAAGGCGTCGACCGGCTGGCAGCACTCGCGATCACACATCCCGATCTCGATCACGACGGCGAGGCGGTCGAACTGCTCGGCGGGCTCTCCGTCGAGCGCCTGCTCTACGCCCGCGCCGACGCCGCGACCCTGGCCACGGCGCGAGCGGCAGGCACGCACCGGATTCGGGTCTCGGCCGGGAGCACGGTCCGTTCGGGCTCCCTGCGGCTCGACGTCCTGTGGCCGCCGCGCGAGCAACTCGTCGCAACCGGCCCGCCGGCTGAGCCCAACGACCTCTCGCTGGTCATGGTTGCCCGCTGGCATGGATTCGAGATCCTGCTCAGCGGCGACGCCGAGGCAGAGGCCGCCGCGTTCGACCCGGGCGATGTCGAGGTGCTCAAGCTGGCACACCACGGCTCGGAGGATCTCGGCCTTCCCCAGTTGCTGACGGAGGCGGATCCGGAGCTTGCGCTGATCTCGGTTGGGGCAGCCAACGCTTACGGCCATCCGACATCGAGCACGCTCGAAGCGCTTGCCGAAGCGGGAGTTCCAGTACAGCGGACCGATCTCGACGGCGAGATCGCGATCGACGTCAGCAAAGACGGCTGGAGCGTGCGGTAGGGTGCCCGCGTCGCGGGGCCGCGCCCCGAAGATCCGAACCTGTCTCGCCAAGGAGGGCCAGAAAATGGAATCGAGCGGAACCCCCACACCTGCCGCAGAACCGCAGCACTCGCCTCCACCGCCACCACCGCCTTCCACCAGCGAAAACGACGAGAAGGCCGGGGGCGGTTGGCGGGTTCTTGGCGCGATCTTGGCGTTGGCATTGGCTTTCGCATGCGCGGTGATGATCATCGCGATGGCGGATATCGGCTCGACGCCAACCTGCGAGAGCATCCTGGCCGGCGAGGAACAGGTTCCCGACGACGGCGAATGCTTCGACGGCTCATCCGCTCAGAAGACCGCCAGCGTCGTCCTCGGATGGCCCAGCGGTGTGCTCGCCGGAATCGCTGCCCTCGTGGCGCTCTACTTCGCCGGTACCGGTCGCAGCGGCCGCCTCCTGCTTCAGCTCTCTGGCGCGGCGATCGTCCTCGGCGCCGCCAGCATCCT